>JBIPOO010000296.1:0-4719 GCA_044379045.1 Saprospira sp. | reverse complement strand
GATAAATTCTATATTCTGAAGAGCAAAGATAGCCTTCTGAGTAAAAAAATGATCAATCAGTTTGCCAATGATTTTGGAATACTCGAAAAATTAAAAATCAGGAATTATACTGTTTTAAAATTAGCAGCCAATGCACTGATAAACCCAATTTTTGACGTTAACAACGATGCCGCTTATTATTGTATTTCCATTAAGGACTATGTGATTTTTGCCGGCTCGGCTACTGTACTCGAAACCTGGATTGAAAATTACAGCAGCGGCAATACTATTTTGAAAAAAAGCGAATACAATTCTATCTGCAATCAGCTGAAGCAGCCTTCTGCAGCGATCTTCGTTATCAATAACAAATCGATGTTGCCCTTTTTAAAATCATTTTCAAATGATAAATCTGATTTGATTTGGGCAGCTAAGTTCCAATATTTCCAACAATTCGGACCAACTGTGATTCAATTGAAAAGTCTTGGCGCATCCAGTTTTTCTCTGACACTAAGCAGCGCTTTTAATTCGAAAAGCATTGTAAAAACTGAAACAAATCTAATCTGGCGCTGCAATCTTGAGGCGGATGCAGCAGTTTCTCCGGGTACAGTTTACAATACCGAAAAGAAACAGACGGAAATTATGATTCAGGATGTTGATAACCGACTCTATCTCATTAGTCAGAGCGGTGAAATTATCTGGAAAAAACCTTTGGATTCTAAAGTGATGTCTGATTTCAGGCAGGTTGATTTTTATTCAAATGGTGAATTTTATTATATTTTCAACACCTTACAAAGTATTTATATACTCGATAAAAATGGCGAGGAACTGAATAAAATTACCTTAGCGGCAAAAGCATCGAGTGGGCTCAATGTTATACAAAACGAGAAGGAAATTAGATTCTATGTGGGATGCAGCAATGGAAAAGTTTATGGCTATGACAAAAACGGCAGACCACTATCGGGATGGAATCCCAATTCGAACTGCGGCAGCATTGCTTTTCCGTTGCAGTATTACAGTTCCGAAAACACGAGACTGCTCATAGCAATGACCAAAAAGGGTAAATTGACTTTTGCTAACCGGGAAGGTAAAATTGTAAAAACCTATTATCTGGAAGGAAACTATCCCGATGGTTTTTTCATTGACAGCCTTCAAAATTGCATTGTTGCCTGCTCTGACAAAGGAAAAATCGATATTATTGGTTTTGACGGAAAGAGAACAGTGGTGAATCCGGCAAAAGATATGAACCAAAATGTCAGCTTCTTTTTTGCCGATGTTAACGCCGATGAAAGTTCAGATTTCATAAGGCTGAGTAAAAACATGCTTACAATACATTCCTCTTCAGAGCTTAAAAACCCGAAAGAAATACTGCGCCATAAATACAACAAAAATCAAGGCCGGATTTTTCCTGTAAAACGTTCATCGGATAACAAAAACCTTATTGGATCTTATAATTCTGAAGACCTGGAATTAAATCTTTTGGATAATGACAAGCGAATTTTCAAGGGCTTTCCAATCAAATCGAATCCATTTTTCCTTTTTACCGATTTGTATAATGAAAACGGAATAACATTACTGTCAAACAATGGCAAAACAATCAGCGCAATGAAAATAAAATAGAAAAACGGTTCTTTTGCACATTTCAAAAATAAATTACCTTTGCAGAGAAGTTTAAAAACAATCAAAACCCTAATTTATGTCAATCATATCAGCGCACGGAAAATCATTTGAAACTTTTTTGACCCACGAAACAATACAAAAGAGAATTGATGAGATTTGCAAAATAATCTCTGAAAAATATGCTGGGCGCACACCTGTTTTTTTGGGTATTATGAACGGCGCTTTTATGTTCGCAGCCGAGGTGATGAAAAAGATGACCATCGACTGTGAAATCAGTTTTGTAAAACTCAAATCTTATGTAGGAGATCAATCGAGCGGCGAAGTAACCCAAATGCTTGGTTTGGACTGTAAACTGGAGGGTAGAGATGTTATCATACTCGAAGATATTGTCGACAGCGGAAGAACCCTCCATTATTTTTTACCCGAGTTACAAAAGCACAATCCCGCATCAGTATGCCTTTTCACCCTATTGGTAAAACCAGATGCTATAAAATTTGAAGTACCGATTGACTACGCAGGATTTGCTGTGCCCAATCATTTTCTCATCGGTTTTGGATTGGATTATGACGGATTAGGCAGAAATCTGAGCGACATTTACAAGGCCATTGAAAATTAATTCAAAAAAAGTTAAATATTTTTTTGCAAATATAAAGAACAGCTATATCTTTGCAATCGCTTAACAAAACAGCAATGTTTATTTAAGACTGGAGGCTTGGCAGAGTGGTTTATCGCAACTGTCTTGAAAACAGTCGTCCGTGAGAGCGGACCGGGGGTTCGACTCCCTCAGCCTCCGCAGCAAAAACCCGACAATTTGTCGGGTTTTTTTTATTGTACTATGTTCTGTTAATTTAATGTAATATTTAAGCTTGAGCCATTATTCAAAATATAATTTAGAAATTTTGAATTACATTTGCACTCAATTATTAAACCGTTCCAAAAAAGGATATTTATGAAAAAACTGCTCCTTTCAATTGCCGTGTTTCTAAGCTGTTTGACAGCTTCTACAGCACAATTGGTTATTACTGAAATCATGTACAATCCACCAGAGGGGGGTACAGACTCTTTAGAATTTATCGAAGTTTATAATGCTGGTAGCAGTGCTGTAGATCTGAATGGCTATGCGATTGATTTTGCAGGCGCTAGACGCGACACCTTTACCTCATCTTTTATCCTTGCTCCAGGTGGTCTTATGGTTACTGCAGTTAATGACTCCGCAGTTTATCGTCAATACGGTATGAGTTTTTATCCTCGTCAGTGGAGTTCATCAGGTTTAAGCAATACCTCAGCTCTGATTGTTTTAAGAAATAACGGAGGAATTGTTGACTCTGTACGTTATAGTTCCAGTTGGATAGGCGCGGCAAATGCCGGAGGTTATTCTATTATATTGTGCGATCCAAGTTCTGACAATGCAATCTCAACAAATTGGGATACAAGCGGAACAAATACTGGTAACTTTATTGGTTCTGCATTTTTAAAAGCTTCTCCCGGCGTTTTAGAAACTTGTTCTATTACACCTCCACAACCTTATGTATTGTACAACATAGGTGCTGTTAATACCAGCAATTCTTTGGGTGTATCCAATAACATAGGTGTAAGAGCTGAACTTAGAGGCATAGTGCACAGCATTGATTTCGATGGCAATACTGGATATGACATTACTCTTATTGACTATCTTCATGAGGGTATCAGCCTTTTTTCAGCTACAGATAAAAATGCTTACACAAATCCTACAATTGGAGATTCCTTAATAGTAAAAGGAACCATTTCTCAATTTAATGGACTGAATCAGCTAGTAGTTGATTCTGTCAATTTAATCTCTCAGTCAAATAGTCTCTTAACCCCTATTCAGCTTAATACAGTATTGACTGAAAGCAATGAAAACAAATTGGTTCGCGTTTCTTCAGTCACCCTGGTTAACCCACTGCAATGGCTCGGTACAGGTTCAGGATTTAATGTAGATGTAACAAACGGTACTACTAACTGGACACTTCGCATAGATAACGATTGTGTATGGTATGGTTTGGCTGCACCAACAGGAACACTAGATATTATCGGAACAGTTTCACAATTCGATGCTGTAAGTCCTTATGATTCAGGCTACCAAATCCGTCCGCGTATTTTGAGTGATATCTCATCTCAAAGCAGTACGCCAAGCGTTTTCTTTGCGCCAAGTTCATTGACGGTTAATGAGGCTGTAGGAACAGTTACTGTTGATGTTAATATCTTCAACGCAAATGCTAATGCCACTTCAGTGGATGTTGTTATCAATGCTGCTTCAACTGCAACTGCAGGCGATTATTCAGGCTTGACAACACCGGTTACAATTACGTTCCCTGCCAACAGCAGCACTGCTCAGCAATTAACATTTAATATCACAGATGATGCTTTGGTTGAAAATACCGAAAACCTAATACTAAAATTGACGAATGCAACTAACTCAGCTATTTTAGGTGCTGACAGTCTTTATACCCTTACTATCACCGACAACGATGCCGCTCCTGCCCCATTGTACAATCTGGTGATTACAGAAATTATGTACAATAATCCGCTTGCAGATTCTGTAGAGTTTATCGAGATTTACAACAATGATACAGCGACTGTTAATTTGGCCGGGTATCAGGTATCGAATGCTGTATTTTATACTTTCCCGACATTTAATCTGGCTCCAGGCGCACGTGTTGTGGTTTGTCAGGATTCAGTTCTTTTCCAACAAAGATTTAGCGTTCCTGCTTTCAGATGGAATACTGGCAACAGCTTAAATAATACGACCGAAGGCATCGTACTTAAAAACAATTTAGGTGTTGTGATTGATTCTGTTCAATATGCCAATACTGCTCCATGGCCAACACAAGGTAGCGGCAACGGTCCATCCATTCAACTTTGCGATGTGAATAGCGATAACAACATCGGTTCAAACTGGGGAGCTTCAAACAATCCCACAGGCGTATTTATTGGTGGCGTACAAATTAAAGCTACTCCTGGTGCAGCAAATACTTTTTGCCGCCCTACATATCCTGTTGTTTCAATTGGCAATATCGACAATACCAATGCCAACGGTTCACCCGATTCATTGGGTCTTGACTTCGAAATTCGTGGTGTAGTACATTGTAGCGATTTCAGAGT
>JBIPOO010000295.1:0-4723 GCA_044379045.1 Saprospira sp. | reverse complement strand
TTGCCGGCGGATGAATGCTGATTTGTCAAACTAAGCTCAATTACTGCATTGCTTTGCTGTGCAAACAGTTGTGAAATAGGGAGTAGGAGAGAAAGGGCTATTGTTTTCATGTCAATGGGTAGATTTATTAAAAAAACAATATAAAAAAACTTTTAGTTTAATAAATTTGATAAAACAACATTGAATGTTGAAAATCAATATTTCAATTGCATACTGTGTTTTGTTATTAGAAAAAATTTAAATTTTGGTCACTCTGCATCCTTCCTTTATTATTTTTTTATAATTTTAGAGCATCAAAAAACTATGTTTTGCAATTCTGCTCAAAAGCATTTCAATATATTTAATGAATCTGAGGCTCGGCATATTATTATATTTTCTGACTTTATTTAGCTATAAAGTTAATGCTCAGGTAATTACAGTTAGCGGTAGGGTTGTGGATGACGACACCGACGAGGGCGTGTCATTCTGCAGTGTCTTTCTAAACAGCAGTACCCCCATTGGGGTCACTTCCGATTTGGAAGGTAATTACAGCTTTCAGATTGACTTTTCTTTGGTCAACGGTGATTCTATCGGAGCGCTTTCTATTGGCTATAATACTACCATGAAGCCTATTTCGAAGACTCAAGCAGAACAGACCATTAATTTTAGGCTCAAAAGCGCATCGCTTACCATGGGCGAAGTGGTCGTAATTGCTGGTGAAAATCCGGCCAATGAAATTGTACGTCAGATTGTCAAAAACAAAAAGCGTAATGTTCCTAAAAACTTCGATAGCTACGAGGTGGAACTCTACTCGAAAACAGAACTGGATTTGAATAATATCGACCCCGATATGAAAGACAGTAAGATTTTCAAAGAAGTTCAGTTCATTTTTGAAAATGTCGATTCGGTGTCTGATGTTAAACCCTTTCTACCAGCCTATGTAGCAGAGCGCCTTTACGACGTATATTACACCAAAAAGTCCCAATCTGAAAAAGAAATAATAAAGGCTCAAAAAGTATCGGGCATCAGTAATAGTTCGGTAGTTGATTTTATTAACCGTCTACACGAGAAGTACAGCATTTATGACAATTATATAACGATGTTGGGCAAGGAGTTTATCAGTCCTTTTTCAAATAATGCCCTGCTCACTTACGAGTTTTATATTCTCGATAGTACCTTTATACAGGACGAATGGAGTTATAAATTAAAATTCAAGCCCAAGCGCAAGCAGGAAAATACATTCTATGGCGATTTTTGGGTCTCGATGGAAAATTATGGGGTGGAAATTGTGAACATGCGCATGAGTCCCGATGTAAATATCAATTTGGTAAACAGGGTCATTATCTATCAGGAATTTCTGAAACAGGATAGTCTCTGGCTGCCCTACAAGGAAAAAACCATCATCGATTTTGCCACAGACAAGACCGAAAAAAGGCCCGGCATCATCGGTCGAAAGACACAAATGTATAAAGATTTTAAAGTCGATGACCCATCTACTGCTGAAAGATATCAGAAGGCCGACCCTGAAGAAATCGATTGGCAAGTAGTTAATAAAGATGCTGATTTCTGGGAAGACAACCGACATGAGGAATTGAGTAAAAATGAAGAAGCTGTGTACCGTATGGTTGACAGTATCAAGCAAGTTCCTGTGTATAAAACGGTTGCCGATCTCATCAATACACTTGGCGGTGGTTATCAAGTAATTGGTCCAATAGAACTAGGTGCCTGGTGGGATATTGTTAATAGCAATAACCGTGAGGGTTGGCGCTTTGGAATGGGTTTGGGAACAAGTTATAAATTTAGTAAGAAATTGAGACTTTACGGCTATGGCGCCTACGGTATTTGGGATAAACAATGGAAATACCGCGGACTTTTTGAGTATGTTTTTAACCATTACCGCCGACAGGAAATGGGAGTGCAGTATCGCAACGATGTAATGTTCGAAAACAGAAGTACAGAGGAGCCCTCCACACAGGGACTTTTTGCGGGCTTTATCAGAAGAGGCGGTATCCCTCCAAAAATATTACAGGTAAAGGAAGCCAAGGCCTTTTATCATCACACCTGGAAAAAAGGCTGGTCGAATCATCTAGCTGTTTTGCACAGACAATTGACTCCCTTTGGAGATTCAATGACGATTTCCAAAAAAGGTTTTAATTATGCTTATTTGCCAAATCCGGCCGATGCCTCAATCATTGAAAATAGCATAACTACCGCCGAGGTACTTTTCAGAATTCGCTATGCTTACAAGGAAAAACTGCTAAGGGGTAATTTTTCTGATATGAGCTTGGGTTCTGTATATCCAATTGTATCGCTCACCTACACAGCAGGCATCAAAGGTATTTTGGGTTCGGAATATAATTATCACAGGTTAAACCTGAATCTCGACCATTGGTTCTATGTTGGCGCTGCGGGCTGGTTAGAGTACAATATCGATGCCGGTAAGATTTTCGGAAATGTTCCCTTTTTGTTGTTGGAAACACACCCTGGCAACGATGCGTTCTTTTACAACAGTAATGCTTACAACATGATGAACAGTTTCGAGTTTGTGAGCGATACATGGGTAGGATTAAGGGTGGAGCAACATTTCGACGGTTTTTTCCTAAATAGAATTCCGCTTATCAGAAAACTAAAATGGCGAGAGGTTGCCTTCTTCAGAGGTGTTTATGGCAAACTTTCGAAAGAAAATGAAGAAGCAAACCGACTGAATCTTCAGTCAAATGGGGGGCCTTATTACGGCAGTCTCAATCAGGGGCCCTATATGGAAACTGGCTTTGGCATTGAAAATATCTT
This sequence comes from Saprospira sp., assembly GCA_044379045.1. Classification (GTDB taxonomy): domain Bacteria; phylum Bacteroidota; class Bacteroidia; order Chitinophagales; family Saprospiraceae; genus Saprospira. The sequence goes on along the minus strand of JBIPOO010000295.1, from coordinate 1,954 downwards.
CAAATTTATCAGGATTGATGCTTTGTGGCGACTCAGCTATCGCGAAAATGTCAATGCGCAAAAGTTTTCGGTAAGGTTTACATTGGATTTTAATTTTTAAGCTTACTGTTTTAATAATCTGAGGTTACCCCGATAATTATCGAGGGCCACCAGATTTTTCCCTAAAACCTAACCCTATGGGATGATTTTTCAGACGGCTTTAGCCTCAGAAAAATCATCCCCAAATGAACCCGATGCTTTAGCTTCGGGCAAAATGAACCCGATGCTTTAGCTTCGGGCAAAACGATAAAGATGCTTCAGCTTCAGGCTATCCGGAAAAACTCACGCTTTCTTTACTTTTGTCTTGACACAAAAGTAACAAAAAGTCAAGTCTTCAGCAAGGCGTTTTTGGGTCATAAGCCTAAGTTGGTTAATTATATAACTTTAAAGGAACCCAAAACCGGAAGCGGCACTTGTCATTTCAATTTATTACTCCGCCTTAGATTTTGGAAATCCAGTACAATACCATTGCTATACTGAATGCCTCTTCCATACGCTGGTGCTTCCGACATTTGGAAGCGGTGCCTACGGCGAGTAATTTTTTTTCAGACGGCTTTAACCTCTGACACTTTTTATCTGCATTTTTCTCCGAAAAATAAACCTGCATTTTTATAAAATCAATTCAATCAGTCTGATTCTGTTCATGAGAAGGTCATATCCGCATTTAAATTATTGCAGATCCATTCGGAGCGGCATTTTTGTAGCCTAGTCCATCAGACGAGGCGCAAATAGAAGCGGGTCGGCATTTTATACAGAACCACGCCGTCCCTCTCTACCAAAAAATAAAAAATCCCTTGTTTATCTGTTGAATTACATTTTTATGTACATAAAAATGTATGCCCTCCACACTTTTATGTACATAAAAGTGTATTTTTGTCAAAAATCTATGCTTTTTTATGGAACGCGACACATTTAAACAATTAGAGGATTGGAAACAAAATAAAAATAAAAAGCCTCTAATCATTCAAGGGGCAAGGCAGGTAGGCAAAACCTGGCTTATGCTTGAATTTGGCAAAAGAGCTTACGAAAAAACTGCCTATTTCAATTTTGAGACCAATTACGATTTGCAATCCCTTTTCAAACAGGGTTTAAATATTGAAAACATTTTGTCTGGATTAGCAATAATAGCGGGCTTTCAGATAAAAAATAAATATACCCTTATTGTTTTCGATGAGATACAGGCCTGCCCCGAGGCGATTAGTAGTCTAAAATATTTTAATGAACAGGCTCCGGAATTGGAGATTCTCGCAGCTGGTTCTTTGCTTGGAGTTGCAATTCACAAGGGTATTTCATTTCCAGTTGGAAAAGTAGATTTCCTTACACTTTACCCGCTCAATTTTCATGAATTTTTAAATGCAACTGGACAAGAACAATTGTTAGAATTGCTAAAAACCAAAAACATTCATTTAATCAGCGTTTTTAAACAACGATTTATAGACAAGCTCAGGGAATTTTATTTCGTAGGTGGAATGCCTGAAGCAGTAATGGAATTTGTAAATACAAAAGATTTAACACAGGTTAGAAAAATTCAGTTAAACATATTGAATGCCTATGAAAATGATTTTTCAAAACATGCTCCTATTGAGCAGCTTCCAAGAATCCGCCTTGTTTGGCAATCGATCATTGGACAGCTTGCAAAAGAAAATTCCAAATTTATATACAATGTGCTTAGACCTGGCGCTCGCGCAAAGGATTTTGAAATGGCAATTGAATGGCTTAAAGATGCTGGATTGATTCATAAAGTGTACAGAATCAATAATAGTGCTTTTCCATTAGCAGCTTATGCCATTTGGTCTGATTTTAAAATTTATCTGAATGATGTTGGTTTATTGGGAGCCATGGGTACCTTGTCTCCTGAAATTTTATTGAGAGGCAACAATCTTTTCACAGAATTTAAAGGCAGAATCAGTGAGCA
>JBIPOO010000293.1:0-4725 GCA_044379045.1 Saprospira sp. | reverse complement strand
AACAGCAGATTGAATGGGTTAAAGCCGGATCTGCACTGAATAAAATACGTGAAGAATTGGCAAAATAAGCCAATTGATTAAACCCTACAAGGCTCTCTCAATTGCGGGAGAGCCTTTTTTAGCTTAATAGATTATGCGATTGATATTATTTTTGGCACTTTTATTTTTTCTAAATCCTCTTTTTGCACAAAATGAGTCCAATGATAAGCTCTTGGGCACTTGGAAGCTACAAAGCATCGATGCTAAAAAACTTATGACAGGGATTTCCATGACCTTAAAAGTTGAACCAGAGCGTATGATTATTTCAAATGAGTTTGATGAAATCAATTGCAGTTGGGCCTTTTCGAATAATGGGAAATATATTTACTGCAGCAATGAAAAATCTGACGAGGAATGGCTTTTGATCGAGCTTAGCGATAACAGACTTATTGTTGTGGATAAAGGCAAAAAAATGGAATTTCTTAGAACCGCAGCTTACAAAAAGCCTTTACAAAAAGATATCTTTGCCGAAGTTAATAAAACCGAATCTGTTGATCGTGAAAAACTCCTCCTTGGAGACTGGAATTTGAAAAAAATAGATTCAAAAGACATGTCAAAAGCACAGTATAGTCTTTCTTTTAGACCAAAAGGGGGCATCTATTACAATTTTGGCGGAATACCAACACCTGCTTCATGGGCATTGAACGAAGACAAAAAATCACTGACAATTACAGCATATAATGGACTTTCCGAAACCTGGGTCATCAACAGTTTTAATAAGGATGAATTAAAAATATATGTCGATGGCAAGTATTATTTTTTTACCAGGAACTAAGCTAAATTTATCATCATGAATCCTTTAAAATTATTAAATCCAATCAGGGTTTTAATTATTATCTACATCGTAGGAATCATTGGTGTAACAGTTCCGCTGCACGAGGATTTTATGTTGCTTACGCCAATAAATCTGCTGACTACTTTTGTCATTGCAGTGTATGCTGATAAAAATAAAAATGCAGGCCTTTATATTGTGTTGGCATTCAGTTACTTGTTTGGTTTTTTTCTGGAACTACTAGGTGTGCAAACCGGCGTTATATTCGGAGCATATGTATATGGTGATACTTTAGGGTATAAGATATGGGGGACACCGCTCATTATAGGTATCAATTGGGCGATGTTGGTCTATGCCAGCGTATCCATTTCAAATAGCTATTTTGAGCAATTTCCAACAATTGTAAAAGCTGCAATTGGAGCTTCGCTAATGGTATTATTGGATGTATTTATCGAGCCGGTTGCAGTTAAATTTGACTTTTGGTCCTGGGCTTTAGCTCCTACAAACAAATTGATTGTTGCGCCGCTCGAGAATTATATCGTTTGGTGGCTGGCGGCTTTTTTATTGAACTATCTGGTACAAATAATTGTGCCTGCAATAAAAAATCGAGCAATTGAGGTGCTTTTTTACCTTCAATTACTGTTTTTTATATGGATCATAATTTTTGTGATAAAATAATATTAACTTGGCCAGCTTAAATATAGAAAAATTATGAAACTGAAATTTTGTGGAGCCGCGAGAGAAGTGACAGGCAGTTGTTATCTGCTTACACTCGATGATAATACCAAAATACTTTTGGATTGTGGGCTTTATCAGGGCGATGAAGAAGAAATGGAAAATTTCAACAGAACATGGCCCTATTTCGATCCCCATGAAATAGATATTCTTATTGTTTCGCATGCCCATATCGACCATGTCGGTCGTGTGCCGAGATTGGTATGTGATGGGTTCAAAGGGGAAATATACTGCACACATGCCTCTCGAAGTCTGGCAAATATCATGTTGCTCGACTCTGCTAAAATTCAGGTACAGGAATCCGATAAAGACCATCCGCCTTTGTACATCGAGCATGATGTACATGTTGCGCTTAAACAGTTTGTAAGTTTGAACTATGGCCGCTGGCAACAGATTCATCCCAGTGTAAAATTACAATTTCGCGATGCCGGGCATATTTTGGGCTCGGCCTCCGTCACACTCGAAATTACAAAGGCTGATGGAAAGGTCTTAAAAGTTGGATTTACCGGAGACATCGGCAGACCAGACCGACCAATCCTGAATGACCCAGTGCCTATGCCTGAGGTTGATATTCTGATTTGTGAGTCGACTTATGGCAATCGTGAGCATGAAAATGAAATCGCTCAGCTGAACGATCTTTTATATGTAGTAAGGGAAACCTGTATTTTAAATGAGGGTAAACTCCTCATTCCAGCCTTTAGTTTGGGAAGGACTCAGGAAATAGTCTATATGCTCGATCAGCTTGAAAATGAAGGGAAATTGCCCCCTGTGCCTATTTATGTCGATAGTCCGCTGGCTATCAGCGCTACCGATGTGTACAAGCTGCATCCCGAATGTTACGATGAGGAAATCTATGATTATATGGCCAATGACCCCAATCCATTTGGGTTTTCCAGGCTGCATTATATCCGCGAAAATGGTCTTGCCGACAATTTAGCCGAAAGTAAAAAACCCTGCATCATCATTTCAGCTTCGGGTATGATGAATGCTGGAAGGGTGAGAAGGCATTTGTTTCATATTTTGCCCAAAAAACAAAATACCGTACTAGTGGTGGGTTATGCCACTCCGCACACCCTTGGCGGTAAAATCAGAAAAGGCGCCAAATCGGTCTTTCTTTATGGTGAAAATGTACCGGTAAAAGCTGATATCAAAATCATGGATTCCTTCTCGGCACATGGCGATAAATACGAGATGTATGAATTTATCAAAAATCAGCGTGGACAGCTCAGAAAACTATTCCTCTCACATGGTGAATACGATGTGCAACTAGAATGGGCCGAATTTTTGAATAAAGGTGGTTTTCATAATATTGAAATTCCGGCTTTGGGGGATGAGTATGAGTTGTAGAGTTAGTTTCTAGTTTGTTGATGAAGATAAATAGGAAAGGGGGTGTCTAAGCTGGACTGCCCCTTTTTGCTGTTTATATAAGAAGAAACATCTTTGGATATTTATGTTGATTTTATAACCATCCTGTTTTTTATTACACTTTATTGCTCATCAATGCAGGTGTAAGTATCTTTTCAAGTTTGTTTTTTAAATCCAGTCTTGTCGTGTCAAACAATTCCCTCAAATCAGTTTTTACTTCAAGTTCATTACCTAAAATTGCTCTATTTATAACAGGAAGCTGAAAAGCCTTAATCGAAATTTCTTTTCCATCAGCCAATAAATCTTTAATTGTAAAGTCGGTCTGTTCTTCCTGATTTTGTTTCATAGTATTTGGATAGAATAATATTATTTCATCTACCTTGAACCTGACTGCGTATGCAAGCATTTGGTATAAGTCGTTTTGAGAGATGCCTTTTTTGGGATCTTGCTCATTCGAGTAAACAATCTTATATTTTGTATCAGCGATGAGAGATTTTTCTTTAGTCTTAAGCCACAAATCGGGTTTTAAATTAAAAGTTTTATCTTCATCCAAATACATATCACTTCTTTGAGCCTTTGCTGTCACTTCTTCAAGCTCTTTTTCTATAAAACCAAAAATAAAGTCTTCAAAAACATATTCCATTGGAAGTAAGAATGCAAAAAGCTTGAGATCATTTTTGTAATCAAAAGAAACAGCATTTGTGAGAAATAAATGGCAGTAATCTCTTACCGTTTTAAACTCACCGAACATTGGGTTAAATGATATTCTTGAACATTGCTGAGCAGTTGCTCTTTCATCAGAGACTTCGTCCAAAATGAAAAGAATTTCTCTTAAATGCTTCTTGTTATCATCGTTATTAGTGACAGCAAAGAGGAGCCTGCTCACGTATTTTATGATTCGGTTGAATTCGTTGTCAAAGACAAATGCATCATAGGTGCAATTAAGTTTATGCCATCTGCCCTTGCTTATGTTTTGCGTAATGTAATCAGTTGTGTTTAAGCGGCCTTTGATAAATGACAATTCCCGATTTACCTCTTCGTATTGTTGATAGATTGAGGAACTCAGCAGTTCACGAGTATATTTTGAAAAGAGATAAATTAAGACTTCAAAAAAGTCGCTTTTTGTACTTCCTAATGAAGTTTGATAGTTCGGGAATTTAATTTTTCGACAATAACTCAACCACCATAAAACATGATTTTGAATATGACTTAGATCCCTTTCCGAATATTCCTTTTCAGCATCGAAAAATATCTTTGGCAATAAGTTTATCTTTTTCCCTTCATAATGAATTACCCCAACATATTTATTGGATTTCAATTCATTGGATTTATGAATAAATTGAAGGAACTGCTGCGATTCTATTTTCTCATTTCCATTTTCTGAAAAGAGTGAATTCTTCTCTTGACTTTTCCAAATTTGATCAAGAAATGATTCCAGGCCATCAAATGATTCCTGAATTGCTACTTTGTTCTGATACTCAAATAAATTAATCATTCTTGCCCTTGATTCTTAGCGGCCATGAATTTTCTTCAATAACCAAGCCTGCCGATTGTAGCATATCTTTTACTTCGTTCTCGTCATTCATATAATATTCAAGCAATAGCGGAATTACTTTATTATTCATTCGCTTTACCAAATCATTGTTTTCGCCCATAAAATAAGCATGACCGATTTGGAAGTCGTGACCTTTAGATTTTTTGATTCGCGCATTAATTTTCTCTAAAATCTGAACATCATAAATTTCCTGATTATCAATTTTATATTTTGGATACATTGCCTCAAATTCAAATCTTCTTCTTAGCGCAATATCCAA
>JBIPOO010000294.1:0-4725 GCA_044379045.1 Saprospira sp. | reverse complement strand
ATCGTAATCAGTCCGGAGCAATATTCGGAACTTCAAGAGCTGGCACAAGCTGCGCTCAATGACAAATCAGCGCATATAGGTAAAAGACAAATGGGTTCTGCCTTGCTTATTTTTGAAGAAAGTCAGTTGATTCTTGGCATGAATGCAAAGCTTAAAAATAGTATTGATGAGTTTTTGAAGAAGTTATAGGTATTAATTTTTTAATTGGTAAACAGTTAAACTTATTGAAAAATTATGCGAATCATATCGGATGCAATTGGTAGTTGGGCTTATGCTCAACAGATTGTACACAAGCAAGATTTATGGATGTAGCGATTCTGTTTGGGTAATGGAATGTTCTGTTCCTAAAGACAGCTTATGTAAACCTCATGGGCAAACAGCAGTTTTTCTTCGATGCAAAGGGACATCTCATACACAGCGATAAAGCGGCTGTTTTGAAATGGGTATTTTTTTAAAAAAAAAGAAACGAATCCTCGGAAAAATATTGAATTTTATAACCCACAAATTTACTATGGAAAAGATGTTCAAAGGGGAAAATTTGCTCAAATGGGAGGGCGTTTTTTTTAATATATTTTGCGTCCTGTATTTTTTAAGCCTGGGGCCATTTGTGAGCAATTCCGTTTTGAAAGCACTTAACTATAGGGAACCTTTGCCTGTTCTGGCTATATTCCTGTTGTTACTAATGTTTGCAGAAACATTTGCACTGAATAAAAAACTATGGCAAATTCAGCTCGGGCTCGATAAAATTCCCAAAAAATCAAATGTCATTATCTTTGTTTTGTGGCTATTACATTTTTTTTCATGCATTTTGATGCTTTGTGTTTTTTTGTTACTTGCAGGATTTGAGCATGGAGAATCTATACAAATGAAAAAATTTATAGAACATTCAGCCCTTGCCATTTTTATAAAAGAGATTTGGCTCTTAATAAGGCTTCCATTCAAATGCAATATTAATAAATACCTAAAAAAAGGACTTAAACCAAAACTTACCAAGTTTTGGGGCTATGACATTATCCTGCTGCTTTTTGCCTGTTTTGGATACTCCGCAACTATTGATACCATGCTTGCCCACCCATCCTTAGATAAGGAACATATGCTGACCCAATTTTTTTCTTTTTTGAGGCTTTTTACTCTGCTCTACCTGCCACTTCGATTAGCATATATATATGAAGAGATTATCTCTACAAAAAGCATTAAAGATGTCTTAAGGATATTTTTGTCATATATTATACTATTGCTGTGTGTTTATATTTCAAAATTCATATATCCTCTTTTATTTTAGCGAAATTACAAATGTCTAATACAAATTTATTAGTCATGAAAAAAAATTCTTTTTTTATTGTTTACTTTTTAAAGTATCTTCGTACTAATCTGTGTTTTATTGCGTTTTTAACATTAAGTTGATTTGACCCAGGCAGTTATAAGTTCACTTTCTTATTCAGAACCCTGTGTTGGCTTCAACAATTCCTGGATTTCTGTATCTTCGAGTAATGCTTTTGGGATTGACTTTGAAATTTCATCGATACCCCAATTTCTTGCTTCTTCTTTGTATTTATTTATTGCCAAAATAGCAATTTTCTTATTTTTCCTATGTTTAGGAGATAATTTTTCATAATAATAACGCCACGATGAAATGGCTGCAAGAATAAATTCTTCTTTATTTTGCAATACTTCAGGGATATTTAGGATTTGGCCACCATCATTTTTAACCAACTTGAGCAAAAGTGCTTCATCTGTATGAAATTCCTTTGTAATGTCGTAGGTTTTTATTATAATGCCTAAATCGAGCAATTTCATTATAAGTTCCCGATCATTACATTCCCCTGTTCCTCCGTATTCACGCTTTTTGTAAAATGTGTCGAATGATACACCCATTTGTAAAACTTGCTTCAGCGTGGGTATATCTTTTATAATCGCCTCTCTCAGAGCTTGCGGTATATAGTAATCACAGTTGCTAAATTCAGTCTGTAAACCCAATTTCAAAAGTTCTATATTATTGCGTAAATCTTCATCCAGAAATTCGTAACAACTGATTGAATCGTTCATCATCTCACGGATAAAGGCTTCGTCTCTTCTTATATTTTCAGGTAATCCCTCGAAAATCTTTTTACGGTCATCGTTATATCCCTTCTTCATGGCTATTTTGACAAGCTGTTTATCAGTTTTCAAAGCCTCGGGCAATAGGGAGAAAAAACTCGCATCTTCATTCAAAGAGCGCAAGGCTATATCATAATCAGCCTTCATCGATTCGGGCAAAAAAGGATATACTTTATGGTTTTTGTTCCATGCTTCCTTTATAAACTCAGAATCTTCGCTTAGTTTTTTAGAAATTGATTTAAAATTATTCGCATCTGAAAGGATACTATTCAAGGCAACTTCCCTGTTTACATTGAGTTCTGCAGGGAAAAATTCGGCCATGTTTGGATTGTTTTTCAGAATTTCAGTGACGAATTCAACTGTTTTCAGAGCTGGATCTATCGCATTGCAAAAATACTTTAATGTTTCTGTATTGTACCCACTGATCAATTTTGACAGGCCAAGAATAAATTCAGTATCAGACCAGCATTTATTATCCACAAACAAAAGGCTATATAGCTCTGCATACGCTATGCATAAACCAAAATCTTTGCTATTAAATCCTTTTGAATAATCCGAAAGATTCATGATGCGATCGTTTTCTTTTTCTAAACCAAAATTCCAGATAGCAATTGCATAAATCCCGGGATAATCGATGTCCCCATCAATCATATCTTCAATGCAGCCAATACGTTCCAGAATTTCTGTATCGTAGGCATCTTCAGGATATGAATCATAATTGTAATCGCTTTTAGATATATTTCCATAAAACAACAATCCATTGTGATAAAAGACAAAATCATCTATTTCGTAGTGTGGTGCAATGGATTCATTTAACCAGTCGAGATAGCCAGGCTCATGATCACCGCATCCCTCATAAAAATCGGCAACAGCCTGGTCATAACCTGTATGGCAATCACAGTGATTTGAATTTATATAAGCATAACCCTGGTCCTTATAATAGTACAAGGCTTCGAAAAGATTATTTTTTTCCATTGGTATGATATATTTAAGTTTAATATTAGATCTTCAATTTGCTAATTTAGCACAATTTTTTCTAAATCAGCTTTTCTTCTTGTTTTTCTGTCCCCAATCCATCCCAATGCTATTTTCGCTAGTTTATTTGCTGCTTCTGTGCTTGTTAGTTCAGTTAATTTATGCGTAGCTATATAAAATGCTTCAACAGGCAGATCATCGATATCATTCAGTTTTATCTGCGCTGAAAGTTCCAGAATTTTATCACTCAAGCTAAGAATTTCTGCTGTATTTATTTCTGACTTGTTCAGACAGCTATGCATCAATTCAATGTTCAGTAGCCAGCAATGTTCCTTATCTCTGAAGTCCTTATTATCTAGTTGTTGCACTTCATTAAATAGTTTTTCACGATCATCGGTTTCAAAAATTGAGAAGGCGCGATGAATAGTTGCAAGCAAAGTATCTTTTTCCAATAACTCACGCTTGATTTCTATTGATTCTTTAAAATAATTTATGGCTCCGCTGTCATTTGATAATTCAAAAGATACAACACCAAGACTACCTAATGTAATACCTATTCCTTTTTTGTCATTTAGTTGCCTTCTTATTTCCAGTGATTCAACATGTAGTTTTAAAGAATCATTATATTTACAAAGCGCTTTAGACACATTTGCTAGACTTCCAATTGAATTAGATATACCTTGTTTAAGTCCGAGACGACGTTTTATATCTAAAGATGCTAACAAAAGTTTCTCAGCGTCTTCATATCTTTTAATATTTAAGTATAGATTCCCAAGATTATTTTGCACAACACTAATTCCCTTTATAGCACCAAATTTCTCATAAATATCCATTGTTTCCAAATGTAATCTCTCTGCTTCCTCATATTTTCCCATTACTTTGTAGAGAATTGCTAAACTATTCATAGTATCACAGATTCTTAATTTTTCACCAGATTCTCTGTAAATTGCTAAAGACCCTAAAAGCAAATTTTCAGCTTCTGACAATCTGCCTTGATTTTTATACAATACAGCCAGATAATTAGAGGACATGGCTCTCCCTTTATTATCTCCAATGTCAATGTAAATCTTTAGGGATTCCAAAAAGTTAGTTTCTGCCTCTTTTATTTTGCCTTTGTGATTGCAAGCACTTCCTATTTTATTTAAAAAAGTGGCCGTTAAATCTTTGTAATTTTTCTCTTTCGAAAGTAATAATGATTTTTCATAAATTAGAAGTGAAGATTCAATATCACCCATGCGCCAATCAATTCCAGCTAATTTTTCATATGCTAACAAAAGTCCATAAATGTCATTTAGTTCTTGTTTTAAATCTATTGCTTTAAGTATCTTTTGACGAGATTCATTGTAATTGCCTTTTAGCATATCGTATTGTGAGTAAATGAGCAGTAAATCTGAAAGTATCTTATTTTCTTCAAGACTTTCGGCCTCAAATATTGCAACTGACATTGTTTTTTCAAATACATTTAAATTGCCGGTTGTATATAATTTTTCCAATAATTCATTCAAAATTACCAAATCTATCATACCAGGATTTTTAGGAAAATCCTCTATGATATTTTCAAATTTAAATTGATTTTCAATGCATAAAGTATAAAGAATCCTGACACCCAAATCTTTTATTAGTAATTTCTCGGGTTCAGGTTCATTTGATGCT
>JBIPOO010000292.1:0-4727 GCA_044379045.1 Saprospira sp. | reverse complement strand
ATCCAAATCAATTGGACTTTTTCCAAAATAAAGACTCAATGCTGCTATATGCCGCGAATAACAATTGAAGGTACTTTTACTCCTTCCTAATACGGATATGTTCCGTTCAAATCTGTCCAGCAATTCAGAAAATCCCGGCACCTCTCGTTTTGCCTGATTGATGAGTTTGTTCTCTCTCAGCTCATCCTGTGGCTTTTTTTTGTCATAACTTTTATTTTTTGACTTTTTTATTAAATTACATATCTTTGTAAAGATATGAAAAAGAAGGGAACAGCTACCGAAGGTTTAGTTCAACAGCGGTTTTGCAAAAAAGCGGGTTCAGTGGTTAATTGAACATTCTACCTCGCATCAAATTTTGTTGTTTATTGACAGTTTTGTGCTCCGAAATCCGCTTCTTCGCAAAGCCGCAAAACGTTATAGGGCATTTTAAAAAGACAGACCAGAGCATCAAAATATCGACAGGCAAAATGAAAGACAGCCGACCCTTCGCAAAATTAAAAGAGGTGTTTCCCCAGCCCAAAAGCCGACACAAAACACCACATTTAATTTTGCCCGACCGCTCGGCTAATGGATATAAGAAAATTACTACAAGCAATTAAACCTAGAGGTATTTTAATAGTCAAACAAGACAAATGCTGAATTTATATGAAAAAACTAAACTTCTTCGCTTGTTTTATACTACTTACAACAAGCCTATTCTCTCAAACACATAAAATAAGAACTGATGTTTACTTTTCTATGAGTAGTGATAGTTCCACTAACTGCTACTATGCAAACGTAAGCGGTTGTCGTTTATATAAAATAACGCTTGAAATAATCAAAGACAGTATTACAGGAGTTCAGTCTATACAAGTTGTTGGTGACTCTTTAAAACAAGTTCTGCCTCACGATGTGCCTTCTGCTATGCCCGGAATTAATTCTGACGGAACGAAAATAGGATTTTCAGCAGCAGGAAGTTTTACTGTTGGTTCTGTTAATTTCACTCCTGAAGGGCTTTATACTTATGACATAAATACTGGCGTTTATACTGAAATTACTGATGGTAATTCTTTAAATAATAATAAGGGAAAATGGGTAAAGTGGATAAATGATTCTACCTTAATTTACACAAGCCCCAATTACTGCCAAACTATGGGAATAGACCCAGGTTGCGGAACGGTTAATCCGCCTACTCAATTTAACGACTTAAGACAGGTGAGTGGAAATTTTAGTACTGGAAGTATAACACAAGATATTATTACTGTAGGAAATGTAAATCCCAACACCAATTTAATTTCAAATATCTGTAGTGCACAAGACCCTGTTTTTAATCCACAACAAAATAATTTAGTTGCTTTTCATAGCACAGCATCTGATGCATATGCATATAACGGAGGGGATAATGATTGCCCATTCACGATTGGATTATCCAACATTTTTCAAGCAAACTTTAGCGATCCGAAACCGGTTGTTTTTGACATAAACAGCACTTCTCCGTTCAATCAAATTGATAGTTTGGTGGAAGGAGTGAATTATTGGCTTTTTGATTTAGATAGTGTAAAAATTAATTCGCTTGTCCATTTACACTGGAATCAAGATGGAAACATCATTATTGGAAATGAGCAAAACACGGTAATAAATGCGTATTATGAGTGCATAAATAATCCTGGCGTTCAAGTATCAAATTCAAATTCTTGTCCTCCCAATAAATCAATTCAATTTGAGCGAGTATATGGATTTGAAAAGGTTGGCAATATTTATAAAAATGTAATGAGAAATATTGGCGATACACTCCCTCTTTTTCAACCCCTACCTCCCCAATTTCTTCCAAACTCATCCACATTTTTCAACCCTTCTACCGATGAGTGTACTAAATACAGAACAAAATATGTTGAGTTTTGTGGTTCTAACAATTCAATTGTAGGCACTGTAATGTGTTCGAATCCTGGCGGAAATTTATTTTCACGCATTATGTTTATTGATTATACCAATTTTAACAATCCATATTATTTTGATATTACCGGTTGGATTGAACAAAATTATCCTTCTTGGTCGCCTGGTAATGCCGAAGGAATTGCAACAACTTGCAGAATTGAATATGATAGTTTAATTTCAACAGTTTCAATAAATGAAAATCAGCAAACTTTTGATTTTCTTATTTACCCAAATCCAGCAGAGCAAAATATTACGATTAGGGCAACTGATATAACTGAAATAACGTTGCTTGATTTATTTGGCAGAGTTGTATATCAAGAAACCAACAGTACCACTGTTAATCTTAAAACTATTGATATATCAACCTTAAATAGTGGCATCTATTTTATAAAAATCGTAAATTCTAAAAATCAAACAAGTATAAAAAAAATCATTAAAAATTAAATTGGAATGAATAATAAATTACTCTTAAGTGGGATTGCATTTTTAACTATAAGTTTTAGTGGCTATTGTCAAACATTTTATCAAAAAATTTATGGTGACGCTTCAAGCAATAAAGCGTTTTCGGTTATTTCATTGTCTAACGGAGATATTGTATTTTCGGGACAAACAGGTTCTACACCCACAACCAAAGATATTTTTTTAATGAAAACAGACAGTTTAGGTAATATTATCTGGACTAAATCATACGGAACTCCTCAATCAGAAGAAGGTAGAGTTTGTAAACAAACTTCCGATGGAGGTTTTATTATTTCAGGATATTCATCAAGCACAAATGTAGATGCGGTGTTAATTAAAACAGATGCGAATGGCGTATTACAGTGGTCAAAAAAATATGGCGGAACAGGCAACGATTTTTCTTGGCCTTTGGACATAACTAGTACTGGCGAGATCTATTTTGCAGGGTGGAGTTCCTCTGTAATATATGGTGGTTTGTATGACGCTTTTATTGTAAAAACAAATAATACAGGCGACACATTATGGACAAAAATGTTTGGAACTTCTAATGAGGATTACTTTCGCGGTCTCGCCACCACGTCTGATGGTGGTTGCATTGCCGTTGGAGAAACTAATGGTTGGTCGGCTAATTATGATATTAATGTTGTAAAATTAAATAGTAATGGTGTAACGCAATGGTCAAAAGTATTAGGAACTGTTTTAGACATTGATTATGCTTGGTCTGTGAAACAAACGTCTGACGGGGGCTATATAATTGGGGGTAATTCGGGAGCAATTTCTAGCACGGGAGATATTCTACTAATAAAACTTGATGCAAACGGTAACGTAGTTTGGTCAAAAATGATTGGCGATGGTAACGTTTCTTTAAACGACTGTCGATCAATCATTGAAACAAGTTCGGGTAATTATTTAATGTCAGGAATAGGAGGTGTAAATGATGAAGGATTAGTAGTTATGCTTAATAATGCAGGTGACACACTATGGACTAAACATTACGCAGTTGGTGTTCTTGTAGACCATATTCGGTTTATTAACGAAATTAACCCAAATGAATTTATTGCTTGCGGTTACTCCTCATCGATTGGTTCGGGTTCGGAAGATATTTTTCTTTTAAAAATAAATAGCAATGGATTTGCTGGAGGGTGCAGCGAATATTCCGCCAATTATAATGTTAACAGCCACACATTACCTTCAATTTCAGGCATACCTTCTTCCTCTACAAACTTCATCACATCTATTATTTCAGGAAGCACAACTTTAGTTTATTCACAAAATAATTTATGTGATTCTACATTATTTACTTCCATCAATGAAAATAGTTTTATTGAATCAGAATATTTTAGGGTTTATCCAAATCCAGTGACAGAAGAGTTGACTTTAGAATTTTCAAAAAACCACATCTATTTCGGACAGATTAAAATATTTAATTCTTTTGGCGTATTGTTTAAAGAAATATCAATTGCATCTTCGACAGAAATCAATATTGCAGATTTGCCAAACGGACTTTATTTTATTCAGCTAAATAGCTATCCTCAACAGACAATTAAATTTATAAAGCAATAAAATCTCGCTGACATCCGTGCTATTGGTAGCACATTTGCTTTTTTTACAACGCTCAGCCCAACACAAAAAAAAATCAAAAGAACTACCAAGCCCACACACAATGACAGACAGCAAAGGCCGACAGACAAACACGACAAAAAAAACGCCCTATAACAGCTAGAGTTTCGTTTGGCTCGAAGAGCCCAGAATGATCTCGTCTTCCGGACGAGAGAACGAAAGCTTCCTTCCGCACAACCTATTATGGGGTTATCGACAATAATTCAGAAAGATATACAGAGGACTTAGGTCCTCTTTTTTGTTTTAGGTACTAATCTTTAGCTAGATTATTTTCAAATTTTCAAATTAGCTAATTTTCAAATCAATAACTCCCCTACCCACAAATCGTTATTTGCAGGCAACAGCATTTTGATCAATCTCGCTCAGCCAGATAGGCGGGCCACGCTCATGGAATACTGCCACGATATGCATACGCCCCTGACAGCAGCAGGTACAGACTGGCAATTCTTTTACCTTTTTAAACTTTACTTTGGGCACAATGCCCAGTTGTTTTTGAAGCCTTTTCAGTTTTTCGCGTTTCCAGCTGCTGCTGAGAAAGCCATAATGTCTTATTTTTACAAATCGTTTTGGTAGGATGTGCAGCGCAAAGCGGCGGATAAATTCTTCCTGTGAGATTTTCATCAGCTTTTTTACGCCCTGCTGCCGGTAATCCTTATAACTAAAAGTGACACTTTCGCTATCAATCTCTTGCAGCCGATTAGTACTAATGGCTATCTTATGACTGTATCTACCCA
>JBIPOO010000291.1:0-4742 GCA_044379045.1 Saprospira sp. | reverse complement strand
TTTGCAACAGCAGTTTGGTTTTGTAAAATTACAAAATGATGGAGCAACCTTTCTCATCCAGGCTTACCCGGTGAGTATGCGTGTTTTCGATATTATAGTGGTTGTATTGACTGTGCTGCTAATAGGTATAGGCGCTTCATTGCTTCCCGCACTGCGCGCTGCCCGAATCAAAAGTCTGGTCAGGGAAGATTAACAAAAAGTTTATTTCAAATGCAAAGACTTCCATTTATTTTTGTTGCCGATTCTCCACTGGGTGGCAGAGGTGTTTTTACTTCTGAAATGATTCCAATAGGAACGCTTATTGAAATTGCGCCTGTTATTGTTTTACCCCCCGATGATTTGAAACGAATTCACGAACACAGTGTCCTGCACGACTATTATTTTGTTTGGTCGGATGATGGAGCAGAGGGTGCACTTGCTTTGGGATATGGATCTCTTTATAATCATTCCTATACGCCTAATTCTGAGTATTATACCAATTTGGATACTATGTCCATCGATGTTTTTGCTATCAAAGACATCGAAGCAGGTGAGGAGATCACTTTCAATTATAATGGAATGGCTCACGACAGTACGCTGGTCTGGTTTGATGACCCGGATTATAAACGATGATTTTTAAACAAAAAAGTTACATTTTGAATCAAAAATACTTGGCAAATGTCAAATTTTCAACCTATATTTGCATCGAACCGAGTATTAAGAAAAAAAGATTAACAAAAAGGTGACAAAAGCCTTCGATAATATTTTCAGTCGAGCATGGAAAATGACAACAAAGACGAGGAAAAGGACAGGGAATTAACAGAAAACTCAGCTTCGGATAAAAAACCTCAGAAAGATGTTTTGGGGGATATGTACAAAGATTATTTTTTGGACTATGCCTCTTATGTGATTTTAGAGAGAGCCGTACCAGCTATCGAGGATGGCCTAAAACCCGTGCAGCGTCGTATTCTCTTTGCTATGCATGTAATGGACGATGGGCGTTACAATAAAGTTGCCAATATTATCGGTCAGGCAATGCAATATCATCCGCATGGCGATGCTTCTATTGGTGATGCGCTTGTCAATATGGGGCAAAAAGATCTGCTGATCGACTGTCAGGGAAACTGGGGCGATGTGCGTACCGGCGACAATGCCGCAGCATCTCGTTATATCGAGGCCCGACTCTCAAAATTTGCCAAAGTTGTTCTTTTTAATTCCAAAACAACTATTTATCAGCTCTCTTACGACGGCAGAAAGAAAGAACCAGTAACGTTGCCTGTTAAATTTCCGCTACTGCTCGCACATGGAGTCGAAGGTATCGCTGTTGGTTTGGCAACCAAAATTTTGCCTCACAACTTTGTCGAATTGATAGAGGGCTCTATTGAAATTTTGAAAGGTAATAAAACTAAAATATATCCCGATTTTCAAACTGGCGGATTTGTCGATGTAAGTAACTACAATGGCGGTAAACGCGGCGGAAAAATAAGAGTTAGGGCCAAAATAGAAATCACCGACCGCAAAACGCTTACAATTAAGGAAATACCTTTTGGTACAACTACTGGCTCGCTAATTGAAAGCATCATTAAAGCAAGCAATAAAAATAAAATTAAGGTAAAAAAAGTTGTTGATAATACGGCCGAACATGTAGAGGTTGTTGTTGAATTGCCACCAGGAACCTCTCCGGAAATGACTTTGGATGCACTCTATGCCTTTACAGATTGTGAACTTTCTATTTCGCCCAATGCCTGTGTAATTCTGAACGGAAAACCTGTTTTTATAACTGTTGACGAATTGCTTGAATATGCAACAAAGCAAACCAAAGACTTGCTCGAATGGGAGCTGCGCATACAGGAAGAAGAATTGATGGAGAAATGGCATTTCGCAAGTCTCGAGAAAATCTTTATCGAAAACCGTATTTATCAAAAAATTGAGGACTGCGAAACCTGGGAGGCTGTTATCAGTACCATCGACGAGGCTTTAAAGCCCTTTGTTAAGAATTTTTACAGAGCAATTACTCAGGATGATATAGTCAGACTTACCGAGATAAAAATCAAACGCATATCGAAATTTAACAAATTTGAAGCGGATGAATATATCCGTAAATTGGAAAATGAGCTGAAAGACACCCGTCATCATCTTCAGTTTATGACAGAATACAGTATTGCCTATTATCAGAAATTACTGAAAGATTTCTCGGCAGGTCGTCACCGTAAAACTATCCTCACGCAGTTTGATAATATATCGGCTGTTGAAGTTGTGGTTAATAATGCCAAGCTCTATGTGAACAGAGAAGAAGGCTTTATAGGTTATGGACTCAAAAAAGACGAGTTTATAGAGGAATGTTCCGATATTGACGATGTAATTGTATTTCATAAGGACGGAGGTTTTACTGTTTGTAAAATTGCTGAAAAAGTATTTGTCGGCAAAAATCCTTTGTATGTCGCAGTTTGGAAAAAACAAAACGAGCGCATGATTTACAACGTGGCTTATGCCGATCTCGGAGCTGGGGTAAATTATGTAAAACGTTTTACAGTACCTGCCATCACAAGGGATAAAAAATATCCGATTGCCGATGGCGTAGATAAGGCACAGGTCCTGCATTTTTCTGCAAACCCAAATGGTGAAGCTGAACTGATACTAGTGAAATTGACGCAATCCTGCAAGGCTAAGAAAAAAGAATTTGAATTCGATTTTGCTTCCATTGTCTCCAAAGGGCGTGGTGCAAGAGGTAATATACTTACCAAGTATCCGGTAAGAAAAATAACTGTAAAAAGTAAAGGGGAGTCTACGCTGGGTGCATTAAAAATTTGGTGGGACTCTGCTACTGGTCGTCTCAATACCTCAGAATACGGACAATTACTCGGGGCCTTCGAAGATGATGATCGCATTATAGCTTTTTACAGGAACGGTTCTTATGAAATGACAAATTATGAGTTGCATAATCGATTTGAGCCAAAAGATGTATTGGAAATTGGTCTATTCGATCCTGAAGCTATCATTACTGCAGTTTATTACGATGGGGAACGTGTGGCCGTTTATGCCAAGCGTTTCCGTATAGATACAAGTACGCTCAATTCAAGATTTGAATTTGTGAATGCACATAAAAATTCTGAACTCCTTTATTTTAGTATGCATCCAGAACCAAAAATTAAATACAACTTTACGGATAAAAAAGGAAATGCTCAGGAATTGGAACTGGATTTCAAAACAATGGATGTAATGGGTCGACATGCGGTAGGTAATAAAATCAGTGATCAAAAAATTAATGGCATAGTAGATATCAGCCCCGAAATTACAGAAGAGGAAGAAATTATAGAAAATTCGGACAATCAAGACCCCGACGGCAGCGATTTTCAACCCACACTTTTTTAAGCATCCAAGACGGCTCGAACCAAATGAGTATGGATTTGTTTATTTTTAGAATAATTCTAAATAATTTGCAAATACTATAAATAATTCGTTGTTTTTTTTCGAATTTTGCGAAAAATTGAACGCTGTCAAATTATACTTATGAACTTAGCAACCATAGACACGGATATAATCATTATTGGAGCCGGACCAACCGGCCTTTTTACTGTTTTCGAGGCAGGCCTGCTTAAATTGAGATGTCACCTCATCGATTATCTTCCTCAGGCCGGAGGCCAATTAACCGAGATTTATCCAAAGAAGCCAATTTATGATATACCCGGTTTTCCCGAAGTTTTGGCTGGCGATCTTGTGGACGGGCTTATGAAACAGATAGCTCCTTTTAAACCAGGATTTACGCTTGGAGAAAGAGCTGAATTCATAGAAAAAACCGACGATGGAAAGTTTAAGATTATAACGCATAAAGGTACAGTGCATATAGCACCTGTTATAGCTATAGCTGGTGGCTTAGGTTGTTTTGAACCAAGAAAACCACCTATTGAAAACATTACTGATTTTGAAGATAAGGGAATAGAATACATTATTAAAGAGCCTGAGTTTTATCGTAATAAACGGATTGTAATTGCGGGCGGAGGCGATTCTGCTTTGGATTGGACTATTTTTCTTGCCGATATAGCAAGCGAAATTGTCATGATTCATCGTCGCAAAGGTTTCAGAGGTGCACCAGATTCTGTCGAAAAAGTTGAAAAACTCGCAGAGGAAGGCCGCATAAAACTAGTTACAGAAGCTCAGGTAGTCGGTTTGGGTGGTGATGTGAAGCTGGAATGGGTGGAGATAGAACAAAGTGGTAACGATAATTTCAAAATTGAATGCGATCATTTTATACCGCTTTTTGGACTGTCGCCAAAATTAGGCCCGATTGGTGAGTGGGGACTTCAAATTGACCGAAGCGCCGTTGAGGTTAATACCTTTGATTACAGTACCAATGTGCCCGGAATTTTTGCAATCGGAGATATTAATACTTATCCCGGTAAATTAAAGTTGATTCTTTGCGGTTTTCACGAGGCTACACTTATGGTTCAGTCAGCTTTCAAAATAATTCACCCGGAGAAAAAAGTACAATTCAAATACACCACAGTGAATGGGGTAGAGGGGTTTTAATTGTTGATTAAGCCAATACTTATGAGTGATTTTTTTAGCTTTTATGAACTTGAACCGGCATTTATTCTTGATCAACAATTGTTAAGACGTAAATTTCTGGAGCTGAGTCGCAAGTATCATCCCGATTTTTACGGTGTAGAATCTGATGAAAAACAGGCAGAGGCATTGGAGCTATCTTCAAAGAATAATGAAGCCTTCAAAGTTTTGTCTGATTTTGATAAAAGATTTGCCTATAT
>JBIPOO010000290.1:0-4750 GCA_044379045.1 Saprospira sp. | reverse complement strand
AAATTTTCCTGGCTTTTTAATGTTTCAGCCTGGAGGGTCTGACTTTGCACCGGGATCTATAACCATGCGCATTCAAAATACAACTGGAACTACCCTAACCAGTTTTGATATCAGCTATCAGCTGCTTTGTAATAACGATCAGGCAAGGTCTAATAATTTTAACTTCTCCTGGTCTGTCAACGGAACAAGCTTTGTCTCTGTCCCATCTTTAAATTTTACGTCTACCGATGTAGCCGATGCCCTTGGATTTCAGTCTTCTAACAAAAGTGTAACCGTTTCTGGTGTTTCAATACCAAATAACGGTTTTATCTTTTTGCGTTGGAACAGTGCCGATGTAGGCGGTTCAGGGAGTCGGGATGAGTTTGGACTGGATAATATTACACTCACTGTTTATGATTTTGTAGTGCCACCTGCACTGAACGATGGGGGAATGATCGTCAATGAAATTTCGAACGGCCCCTCAGGCGAGAAAGAATATTTTGAATTTGTGGTGATTGGTTCTGCGGCAAATCCTTTAGGAAATGTTGACCTTAGTGGTTGGTTAATTGATGACAACAACGGTGATTTTGAGGGACTTTTAACAGGTATGGGCATTGCATCGGGCCACATGCGTATAGCACCCGGCTGTCTTACATCTGTTAAACCCGGTTCGATTGTATTAATTTATAACTCAACCGATTTAAATCCACTCATTGCGGCTGGCTTATCCGATCCGACTGATTCGAATAACGACTGTGTTTATATATTTACACCTTTCGATCCCTGTTTCGAAATTACCAACAACAGGCCCAATACCTCGCCAGCAACTAGTTCCTATTTTCCATTCAACTTGTCTGGTGATACCTGGAGCGTAATTGGCCTTGCAAATGGAGATGGAGACGCGCCACAAACAAGAAAACCCGATGGTACTTTCTTTCACGGTTTTTCTTATGGGAATGTTTCCGACTTGACTACAGATTTGTTTCCCAACTTTCCTGCCTTGTATGGTGGAGGCCAAGCATTTAATGTGATGGATGGTCCGGGCACGGCAAGAAATTACTTTTTCAACTGCGGTGATTTTACCAAAGCACCTAATTTTGGCAGAGGCGATGTAACAGTTGCCGGAACTGAAACTCCAGGCGCCCCAAACAACAATGCCAATCGATATTTTATTAATGCTATCAGGACAGGTACTTTTGATTATGCTAATCTTGCAAATCCTGCTAACTGTGGAACGCTAAGTTCAGTGCCCTGTCTGACAATCCTTTCAGTTGATTTGAAAAATTTTAATGCCACAAAACAGGCCGATAATGTAAAATTGAATTGGGAAATTAGTTCAGATAATAATGATTTTACTGTTTTTGAACTCCAAAGAAGTATCGATGCAGTAGATTTTACAACAATTGCTACAATTGAAGGATATGCTTCTGATACTCATTTCGAATATCTTGATAGAGATCCGATGCAAAAGAATTATTATCGACTCAAGATTTTGGATGCAAACAATGAAATCAGTTACAGTCCAATCAGAAACGTAAATTTTGATAAATTTGCCGATCTTGCCATCTATCCTAATCCGGTAAGCGCAGGCTCATTTCTCAATTTAAGACTTGATGCAAACATCCATGGAATTCAATTGTATAATGCGGTTGGTCAGCAGGTTTACAATCTAAATAAGCCAACTGCAAATATTGAAATTCCATCAGATCTCACTGCCGGAATTTATACCCTTGTTGTTGATTTGGAAGGAAGTCAGATTATCAGGAAATTGGTAGTGGAATAATATAAAAATCATAGGATTTATACATAAAGCCGTTCAGTTTTCTGGACGGCTTTATAGTTGTGCTTTGGGTAAAGAAAGGGGGAAGTTTGGGGATGGGGGAACATCAGTATAAAAACTTGAAATACCGCTCAAAAAAAATATCAATATCTATAATAAATTTGCATTTATATCTTATGTTTAATATATTTGCTACTTAACAATTTGAAAAAAGCGCTTTTATTTAAGCTAGTTAATTGAAGGTCACTGAAAAATCGGGCATTAGATTGTCTTATTTGAGGAGCACTTTGTACTACTGTAAAAGTATTAAACTTCCTGGCTCAGTCAGTTTATAAAATTACCTAAAAAAATACACGCCAATGCCTTGTCTCCAGTATGGGTTACTTAAAATTAACATTTGTTATGTGGCTCCGCAGCTATAAAAGTCATTGATAATATTGTCCACAGTTATAAAGATTCAATGCAGCGCTGAATACAAAAATTAGCTAAAAACTAGATTGTATTGAAATTGAAGGCTCTGTTAATGTACATCTGTGTGTTTCGCAATAAGCTCTGGCACTGAACGATTATTCACGATTACGGCTGTCAGGAACAGATCTCCCCAAAACGAAATCTGGTAAGAAAGGAGGTGGTGAAGATGTTTACGGAGCTAGGTGGGTGTGGTATGTGTGAATATTGAATTCAAGTAAAAGTTGCAATACAAAGAATTATTAAATAAATTTTAGAATTAAATCTGTAAAATAAAACCTATTATGAGTCACATTTTATTATTCGTAATATCCATATATTTTTTATTCAGGTCGTGGGTATTTATTCCTAATTCTCTAGATGAAAAAAGTACAAAAAGAGAAATGACTGGGACATTACTTATTCTAATATTCATAGAATTTATAGGAACATTTTTATTTTTTTCCTTTGGTTGGGATTGGTTAACTATTCTTTGTTTTCAGCTATCTGTTCTTTTTTCAATTGTATTATTATTTTTTGGTCTCAAAGAAAATAGATATTGGCTACCGGGTATTTGGACCGCATTTGGCATTGGTGGTACATTTCTTTCATTGTTAATTAACATAAAATCTGTTGATGCTTCCACATTTAAAGACCCAGATAAAATGGTAAATTTTATCAAAGATTTTGCATCTGCATTTTCCACATCATTAGTTGGGATAGCTGGAAGTTTGGTAATAAAACTATATATAAAAATTGTTGAAAATCAGGAGTTAAAAAAATTACAGAAAAGCCATGATCCGGAGTTACAAACCGAGCAATACTTTCTAAATGAAATTGATAAGAAAATAGCATTATTGGTAGATAAGCAACAAACAAAAGAAGGCCTCAATAAATGGCAGACTGACTTAATTGAAGCAATCCATAATCAAAAAAATGGAATTGAAACAAAATTGAGTGAACTTCAATCAAGGTATGATTTTACCAATGAATTACTTTACAGTATAGGTAATAGTACTCAAGAAGTGCAAAAAACTTTCGAACAAACAGCAGAAGAACTTGTCAATAAACTTCATGAAAGTTTAAGTCCTATTCTTGGAGATATTGGAAAAGCAGCATTTGACAAGATAGAGATAATGCTTGCAAATATGGACATTCAATTATCTGATAAAATGGGTAAAATACTCGAAAATCTGCATGCAAACTTAACAGATTCTATAGACAAGCTTGTAAGTACTTTAGAAAATCAAACGAAAGACACAAATTTAAAAATTCTAAAAGGGATTGAATCCTTGGTTGAAACATTAAGAACACAAACTGAAGAAACCAATGTTCAAAATAAAGAATCACTAAAAGTGGTCAGCAAATTTTTAGAACTTTTAAAAACAAAAACTGAAGCACAGGAATCAAAACTTGATGATATTAATCAAAAACAACAAGAAAACTATTCCAAAATGCTTGGTTTTTATGAAGAATGGCAGAAAAATATTGAAGTGACAAATAATCAGATAGCTTATGATCACACAAAACATCTTGATAACATTGGTGAACAATGGGGGATGAAAGTCACAGATTTACAAAATAAATATGTGGATACTTTTCAGAATATTGCAAAAGATATGGGTGAAAAATTCATAAACATTAAAGAAATTCTTGATGTGCTGACACAATCACAAAAGGAGTATAAAACTTTTGCAGAAGTAACAACTAATAAATTCGATGAGTCAGTCAAAAAATTTAGTGAACACATGAGAGAAACAGCTAATCAAGCTGATAAAATAAATGAGTTTACAGAAAAAATAAATGGTCTTACTTTAGATGTTGATAAGGTTATCAAGGAATATAATGAATTGACAAACTTTCAAAAAGAGCATAGAGAACATACAATTTCTATTTCCAATTTGCTGAATGGAATGACGAACTTAAAGGAATTGATTGATCATCTCAATAAATACAAATAACTGATATGAGGATTTTTCGAAAAAACTCTGAAAATGAATCTGAGGATTGGTTGATCTTATCAGATGTTTCAATGGGCGGTTTTATAATTTTTTTGGTTATAGCAATTGCCTATATTGCTAGACATAGTGAGGTTTATAAGCGGGAAGGGATTTATGATAGTTTGAAGCACTTTGGACAAAGTAAAATGATTGACGTTTTAGATGATGGTACAATTAGGTTTTCGTCAACGAGTAATAATAGTATGTTTAAATTTAATGGTACAGATATTCAGAAAGGATTTCAGGCTGAATTGATCAAATTTTTGCCGGGCTATTTAGACACACTTTTAACCAAATTAAATGATATAAAAGAAGTAAGAATTGAAGGGCACACTGATAATATTTGCAATGGTTCTCCTAGTGAACAAGCCTGCTACCTATATAACTTAGAATTGTCACAAAAAAGAGCTTACTCTTTATTGGAGTTTGTATTGAATAGTAATGCCTTTAAAAAACTTAGCATAGTTAATCAAACTAAAATGATAAAAATATTTGTTGCTGTAGGATACTCGTACTCTATTCCTCTTGATAAAAAAAGGGAAAT
>JBIPOO010000289.1:0-4777 GCA_044379045.1 Saprospira sp. | reverse complement strand
TATTTTATATGGCCGAAAATATTAAATTTGCAGACAATTTTTCCAGAATCAAGCATAGAAATGAATTGGAATTGGAACTTGAAAAAGCTTTTTTAAATTTTGACGCGAAATATTTACTCGTAGAAGCTGAAAAAATGGCCGTTCCACTTGGCCTAATCAGAAATATGAAAGAAGTTTTCGATCTTCAAATTGCCAATGAGCTCATTTTAGATGAAACAATTGAGGGACAAGAAACTAAAAGACTCAAATCACTTATTTTTAAATACAATAAACAATAAAACAATGTCAGAAGATTTTACTTTAGATAGCAGCAACGAGAAAAAAGCGCCTGAGCGTATTGGTTTTGGACCAAGGCTTCTTGTATCCCTGATCGATGCAGCTATCATGTTGACAATTTTGCCCATTATTGCCTGGTCTCTTGTATCGACAAAAGCTGCAGATTTTATGATTCAAAAAGGATACGAAGCTTTAAAATCTGATGATGAAGCAATTGAAATGATTGAAAAAACGATGGGGGAATATTTTAATTTTTATTTAATTCTCATTGCTTTACTTACAACATTTGGTATTGTTTACAATCTTATTGAAGGATTCTTTGGAGCATCGCCCGGTAAAATGATTATGGGATTACAGGTAGCAAATGCCGATGGCAGCAAAGGAGATATCAACCTCTACATGAAACGTTGGTTTATCAAAAATGCAAGTTCTGTGTTGGTAATTATCAATCTGTTAGTCGCAAATGCAGTGCTCGAAAATATCGCTTCTATTATCGGAATGGTTATTTTCTTCGGTTGCTTTGCAGTTTTAGGGGAGAAAAAACAGGCACTGCACGATATTATTGCTAATACTGCTGTGTACAAGAGAAAGGAACTTTAATCTGTACAAATTACAACTGGGTTATACCAAAAAGTAATTTTACATGCCCTGAGATTTGAACATACACTACAGGCCTCCATCATGGGTATAAATAAAAAGGAGCCGTCCATTCTTTTTGGACGGCCCCTTTTTATTTATCTTATTACTATTTGATTATCAATAACTTTTCACTCTTTTGCAGGTTCTTTGATTGAAAAATCAGATAGTATGAACCTGCAGGAAGAAATTCTGTACTGATTTCACTTATTTCAGCATTTAACTCATGAATGCTAATTTTTTGTCCCAGGCTATTGAAGATGCTTAGTTGAATAAGATCTGAACCCATTGTTTGAACGCTGAATCTGTCAGAAGCGGGGTTAGGGAAGATATTTATAGTAAGGTTATTTGAATTCACTTTGTCAGTAGCGATAGGAGGATTATAAATACAAGTAGTGCCACCTTTCAGTTCGCAATAGCGTTGTGAAAATTCCTGTAGGAACCAGTTTGCAATTTCTGCATCGTGAATTATAAGTGTATTTTCATCGTTCACTGTTTCGGCAGCAGTTGACCAGTTGTGTGAACCAGTAATGACCATCGGGTCTGAATTTGGCGTATTCGCATCGACAATGCCGTATTTATGGTGAATATCGTGGGGTAATGTATGTTGCATAGCATCCACACCCGCATTGGTTAGGTCAACAAATTCTGATCCCTGATCATTGATGTTTTCAATTATGCAGGCCACCGTTTCTCCACCTTGGTGTTTTGCGATAATTGATGAGCCAAGATCATTTCTTGTCAGCGTAAGCAAAGCAACCTGAAGATCACCGCCGGCACTTTGAAGGGCTTTGTCTATCTGCTCGGTTGTTTTGTCGGATGGTGAAAAATAGCATTCAATACTTTTGCCGCCAATATTGAAAAAGTGCGGGGTATTGTCTGTTTTTAAATTACCGGCTTTTGAAAGTGTCGCATTCGGACTGCTGCCACTGGATCCCCACATCTCATCAAATTCCACAACATAGGCCTTTGCCAAAGCCTGATCCTGAATAAGAATCACATTATTGTAATCGTCATTGATATTGTTACTGGTCCAGTTCATAGAACCTGTCCAAACATAGGATTTGTTTACACTATCCACATCAGTTATCATGAATTTATTATGCATTAGATCGAGGCCGTTTATAAACAAAACCGGAAATTGAGCCGCGCTTAAAGCAGTGTTGGAAGTACCGTCATCGGCAATGTATCTGACCCTTACACCGCGATTATGGGCACTGTTGAGCGCCGTTACTATAGCGGAAGTGTTATTATTGTAAACTGAGCAATCGATTTTGCTTCTTGCAGAGTCGATTCTTTTTATCATTTCGGCCTGTATTGCCGCAGGGCTGTTGCTCAGGTTTGGAAAAGTTCCGGATGAAACATCTGTATCGATTGAGCCATTAAAAAATACCTTAATCACTCCGCTTGAGTTAGAGGCAGTACTGTATAAATAAGTTTTGGTCGATTGAACGGTGTCAGCTCCATTTATAGCACAGGGACGCACAAAATAAAATGTTGCAGGATTTAGGCCGCTTAAGTTTATACTATGATTTGTTGCATTTTGTCCATTAGCAATATAACCCAACTCTAAAGAATTAGTCGTTCCATATTTTATGATAGACCCAGCTGAAATATTTGTCGTAAAACCAACTGTAAAACCGTTATTAGTGATGTTAGACTGTCTTGGATTACCAAAGATGACGAATTGAGCCATCGTGTAATGGCAAATCATTGATAAAAAAAGAATTTGTATAAATTTGTTCATAAATCAATTAGTTAAAAAAGCAGAATTCCGCTCATGTACGGAATCCTGCCGTAAAATTTTTGTTCCCTAAACAATTCGCAAAATAGGTATTTTATTCCATTTTACAAATTTCATAGGCTTTACAAAGTAATATTTTGATTTAATACTAAAAATTAAAATTTTAAATCTAGCCCAATCATAAAATTTATACCTGCTTGTGGATACAAACCTATCATATGATAAAAGTCTCCATTTTCTTGTCCACTGTATGGATCATCGGGTCTTGGGTCATAGGATGGTGAACGGAAACGATAAACCCAGGCATTGTTGCTGTAGAGCGAATTGCTGAAATTGCGCAGCATAAAATTCAGCCCAATTTCTCTGAGCCCAACATTTTGTAATACGTATCGTATTCTTAGGTCATTCACAAGGAAGCCTGGCAATGAACGGCTTTCGTGCTGAGTGTTATCGATATATTGTTTTCCGACATATTTACTAATGACCGCAACATTTAGCACTTGTTTTTTAGCATTATCAGCACCAAATTGTCGGTTAATTATGTCATAAGCAAGTTCCGAACCTGCTATAAGGGCAGGAGAGAAGGCTATGTCAGTATTTTTGTATTCAATTGCTTCCTGACCCCAGGTATCCCAATTGTCGACATACTCAGTATAAGCTAAAATTTTGTTTTGACTCAATGTTGCATTCATCGACCATTTCAAACCTTTTAATGGAAGCCAGGCAGCTTGTAATTCAAGTCCGGAGCGGTAACTTTGAGGAACATTACTACGCATATAAGCACCAACATCATTGATTTGTCCAGTTAGTACCAATTGATTCTGATAGTACATAAAATATGCAGTTGCCTCAAAAGCAAATTTTGATAGGTTCAAACTATAGCCTAGCTCTGTATCGTACATTCTTTCTGAATTAGGTCTTGTTGCCGGAGTGTTTTCTGTGTAGTCGTTGCGGTTGGGCTCACGGTTTCCAATAGCAGTTGACAGGTATATTTTTTGTCTGTTGTCAGGAAAATAAACTGCGCCAATTTTTGGATTAAAAAAGTTGAGTTGAACGGACTGAGTTACATTTTCGAGCGCATTATTGAATCCCAGAAATTCATAATTTATAAAACGGTGCTGAAGATCGGCGTAGAGACTCAAATTGCGCAAAACCCTGTAATTGGCTTTCAGGTAAGTGGTACCGTCAATTTTTTTACTATTGTTGCGATAATATTCCTTACCAATTTCTGAATTTCCGGCAAATCGGGCCCAGATGACTTCTCCAAAATGATCGCCATCGTAATGATTCCATGCCCCGCCAAAGGTTAGATCCAATTTAGATGAATTATAGTGCAGACCATAGACTCCACCGTAAAAATGATTATCGAGCCAACGGCGGCGTATGAGATCGGATGCTGTGATGAGGCTATCGCCCGATTCGATGCCATAATCGGCCAGTTCGTCAGCATTTCGATACTGTTCGAAATAACCAAATCCACGGGTGTAATGAAGCGAAGCATTCAGTGTCAATCCCTTTGCCAGTGATTGGTTCAGATGTAGTTGATAATGCGTTTGTGTGTAGTTGTCAACCTCGTTTTCGTAAGTATAAGGATTGTAGGTTCTATTGGTGTCGACATACTGAAGGGGCACGGCACCCCAGGCCTGATAGGTTTCTTCATTTCCAGAAAAGACATTGGCACGAATCAGGGTTTTGTCGGTCACATAAGCGCCCGAAAGGTAGTAGGAGCGTAGCATTGAACTGGCCCGGTCGATAAAACCATCGCTCGAAATCTGCGAGAGTCGCCCTTCGAAACTCCAACGATTGTTGATGAGTCCGCTACCAAGTTGCAGGGTATGTTTTCGTGAATTGAAACTGCCGAAGCTATTACTCAACTGAGCATAAGGTTTTTGTTCAATGCCATTTGTTTGTAAATTGATACTGGCGCCAAAGGCAGCACCTCCATTCGAAGAGGTACCTAATCCCCGTTGAATCTGAATGTTATCGACCGAACTAGCAAAATCGGGCATGTTCACCCACCAAAGCCCCTGCGATTCTGAGTCGTTAATCGGAATGCCATTGATGGTAACATTGATACGGGTTGGGTCGCTGCCCCTAATTCTAATGCCTGTGTAGCCAATA
>JBIPOO010000288.1:0-4783 GCA_044379045.1 Saprospira sp. | reverse complement strand
CGTAGCGTATAAACCAACGAAAACCCAGATTCCCCGCACTTGGTATTTGCCCTACTTCAAAGCCTCCTCTTGGCTCCATAAGTCCGCAAATCAACGGTCGGGCAAAAGCGAGGGCAACCATTACCGAGGCATGCAGACCAAAACCATTGTAAAAAATATCGACCGAAATACCCATCAGAAAGCATAAAAAAACCAAAAGTCCATGCGGAATTTCCAATGGCAGTAACATCAGAAAAAGCGGATAAATAAAAATATAAATATTTTTGTAACCAATATACTGAAGTACAAGACCTTGTATAAGCAATAAAAAGAAAAACCTGAATATATTGGCACTGTATGGATTGTTGAACATTTATTTCTTAATTTTTTCCTCCAGTTGTTTAAGTTCTGGTTTCATAATATCATCGACAATATAAACATATTGAAGACTGTTAAGGTCAACGGCAAGCGATACTTCAATGTTATAAAAGTTAGTGCCTGTCTCGTTAGAAAATTTATCGATGGTGCCAATAAAGACCCCCTCCGGAAAAATCGTAGAATAACCGCTGCTCACAACACTGTCCCCCTTCATGACTTTAGCATGTTTTGGTATGGCTTCCAATGTTAGTTTACGTGGATCTTTTCCATTCCATACTGCCAGACCGTAAAAACCATTTCTTTTGATCTTGGCACTGATTCTTGATTCCTGATGAAGGACAGACATCGCTGTAGAAAAATGATTTGACACGGCAACAATCACTCCCACAACTCCTTCTCCTGTGCCATTCAGTACCGCATTCTGTAATTTTACCCCATGATTAGCGCCTCGATTGAGGGTAATATAATTATTATTTCGGTTCACTGAATTATTTATTACTACTGCTTCGGTATACTGGTAGCGCGGTTCATTGAACTCATTCACAACTGTGCCGCTATCACTAAGATTTGAGAACTGAGAACCGGGCAGCCTCATTTTCAGGCGAGCATTTTCCTTGGCTAGTGCATCGTTGAGCGAGGAAAGATTCCAATAACTCATCCAGCGGTTGCTGTAATCGTATATATTCCCAACAGTTCTGTTTGCCGAACTCAAAAAGGCAGTTTTTTCCGGACTCATATTTTGATTAAAATAGAGGTAGAGGGAAAAAAATTCCAAGATAAGAAAGGCAAAAAAACCGTTAAAACGATATAAAAAAGCAGCAATTTTATTCATAAAATGCAGAATTGCTTAAAACAGAAAATGTCGGAAACCACTAATCCGATTTCCAACATCCTGTATAAAAGCTCCAGGGAAAAATAAGTTCCCTTTGTGGCTTAGAGATTTTTTTGAGAAATCAGGAATGAAAATTTTGATATATTTTTGAGCGCAATACCAGTGCCACGCACAACTGCGCGCAGAGGATCGTCGGCAATGTGCACAGGCAACTTTGTTTTTTGGCTGATACGTTTGTCGAGCCCACGAAGCAAAGCACCACCACCTGTCAGATAAAGTCCGGTACGGTAAATATCGGCAGCAAGTTCGGGTGGTGTACTTTCCAGGGCCTTTAGAATGGCCTCTTCAATTTTTGAAATGGACTTATCGAGACATTGAGCAATTTCGCTGTATGTAACAAAAATCTGTTTTGGAATACCAGTCATAAGATCGCGACCATTCACAGCATAGTCTGCCGGAGGATTATCCAACTGATTGATTGCTGCACCTACATGAATTTTTATCTGCTCTGCTGTTCTTTCCCCAATGAGGAGATTGTGCTGACGACGCATATACATCACAATGTCAAAAGTAAATTCATCGCCCGCGGTGCGGATGGACTGATCGCAGACAATACCTGCAAGCGCTATTACTGCAATTTCTGTAGTACCCCCTCCGATGTCGATAATCATATTACCAACCGGTTCGGTTACATCAAGTCCAATACCGAGTGCAGCTGCCATAGGCTCATGAATAAGGTAAGTCTCACGGGAGCCCACATGTTCTGCTGAGTCAAATACAGCGCGTTTTTCCACCTCTGTGATGCCCGAAGGAATACAGATGACCATACGCATATTACGCAGGAGTTTGCGGCGATTTGGGATCATGTCAATCAGGCCTTGAATCATGCGCTCGGCAGCTTCAAAATCGGCAATTACCCCGTCTTTCAATGGGCGAATCGTTTTGATTTTCTGGTGCGTTTTCTCGTGCATCATCATCGCCTTTTTACCTACGGCGATAACTTGATTACTGTTTCTGTCTACGGCAACAATTGAAGGCTCGTCTACAACTACCTGATCATTATGAATAATGAGGGTGTTGGCTGTTCCCAGGTCGATGGCAATTTCCTGGGTGAAAAAACTAAATAGATTTTTAAACTTGAACATTTATATATCTTTGTATGGTATGATTTTGCAATGAGGTGTTTTTTAGGTCTTAACCAACCGCAAAACTAGTGATTTTTTTGCATATTTTCTTATTAAAAGAAGCTATTTAAATTGAAAAAAATTATATTTTAAATTCTTCTTACCATCAATGCTTTAACAGCAGAGCCTACTTTTAACAATAGATACAGCCTTGGTTTAGATGCTTTTGGTTTTACTTGGATTCCAAACATATCGTTACAAAATTTGATAGTGCAGGCCAATTCCATTGGCATCAGGTATATGGAAGCCCATCTTATGATTACCACGAGGAATGGCCAGTTTTAAAAAATATAAATAGACAAATTATAATGGCTGCACAATACCGGAAATGGATATGGGCAAAAACTTCCAACTACGAAATGCAGCATCAGTTTTGGCGGTTGGACAGCGCTGTAGAAAGAACCTATACCACGCCACTTTTAAAACCTGGCACAACTATCCCTTGGAAAATGTACCCCTCCTTTTGATTTTGTACAGACCAACGATAAGGGTTGGGTAGTGCCAACATGCTTTCTACAGAGGGCATGGCGGTGGGGACTTATATCTATTTTGGATGAAGACGGAAGTGTATTAGGAACGGAAAAGGTTGTAATAAGATAATTCAAAAAGATTTTTATTTGAAATTAATCTTCCCTTCATTATTCACATTTCAAAAGCTTTATCTTATCTTTACCCTCCGACCTTTTATTATCACTGACACCTAACTTATACTACCTTTTCAGTCTCCGACCAAGACATGAGCCTACATAAATCCAACAAAATTAATTCGGAAGAAGCGGCTGACAAAACTGCCATTCCTCCAACTCAGGGAAAATCTTTCCTGGAGGTGTTGCTGCACGAATCAACTGGCGATGATTTTTCTGAAATGGAACAGAGCACCTATGGCGAATTGGCAATTCCCGAAAAAAATAAACGTAAGAAAAAATTCAAATTCATTCGATTTCCCAATCTGAAAGAATTATTGGATAATATGAATGAATCAGAGCCAGAAAAGCCTGATGCCTACATTATTTTGGACAGTGACAAAACCATGAAAAATTCTGAAATAGAAGCAGTACAAAAGGAAGCTGCAGAGCGGGACGATACTGAAGAATTTTTGAACAGCATATCTGACCGACTCAAGGAATTTTCAAACAAAGGCTTTAAAAACACCCCTAAAGACAGTCTCTCCTGGATAGATAACAAAGACAGTTTAGAAGCTGAAATTATTAAAAGTATCACTGAAGACAACAATATTATTTCCGAAACTTTGGCTAATTTACTTGTAGCTCAGGGACAAACTTCAAAAGCAGTAAAAATGTATCAGGCTTTATGTTTGCAATTTCCGGAAAAAAGTATTTACTTTGCAAAGAAGATTAAACAAATAAAAGAGTAATACCTCTACCAAATTAAAAATCAGATTATTAAGAAAATATTTTATTGTTATGATAACTACCATATTAGTAATTCTTATCGCAATTGTATCGCTCCTACTGATACTTATTATAATGGTTCAAAATCCTAAAGGCGGCGGATTGAATTCTGCTTTTGGTGGAACTGCTGAGGCTCAAAAAATTATGGGTGCAGCTCGCTCAACAGATATCCTTGAATATATTACCTGGGTATTGGGTGCGGCACTATTGTTACTGACACTCATTGCAGGATTAGGCTAATCATATATCTGCAAATACGATACAGGTTCGCAGCGCAATGCCCAGCGAACCTTTTTCATTGCATACTGTTTTCATTGACAATTCAGCTTAAATGGTAGCCAATCAAGAGACAAAGGAAGAAAACAGCGGAAAATCTTCAAAAAAAATAAATCCTGAAGGACTTAAGCGCGGCAAACAGTTGCTACGTTACATTTATCCCTATAGGTGGCCCTTTATTGGTTCGCTGCTCTTACTCACTATTTCAAGTTCTGTTTTTCTAGTCTTCCCCTGGGCTTCGGGTGAGCTTATTGCCATAGCCAATAATCGATCGGAATATGGGCTTAATTTTCAAGGCATCGGCCTACTTTTGCTTTGTCTGCTAATTTTCCAGGGAATAACCTCATACGTTCGGGTGCTGCTCATCACCTGGGTTTCTGAGAAAAGCATCGCCGACATCCGAAAGGATTTATACGCAAAACTCCTCTGCCAACCAATACATTTCTTTGAACAGCGACGAGTCGGGGAATTAGCGAGTCGCGCCACAGCCGATGTATCCTTGCTTCAGGATGCGATTTCGCTAACACTTGCAGAGCTTATTCGTCAAATTATTATACTCATCGGCGGTTTAACTTTTATTTTCCTCATAGCTCCCGGGCTGACACTTATCATGCTCAGCACTTTTCCGCTCGTTATTGTGATTGCCATTATTTTTGGCCGCTACATTCGAAAGGTCTCCAAAAGAAGACAGGATGAACTGGCACAAACCAACGTGATTCTCG
>JBIPOO010000073.1:0-16363 GCA_044379045.1 Saprospira sp. | reverse complement strand
CCTGATATTCTTCTCTAAACCATTTTTGTATTGGACTTAGCTGCAGGTCTGTATCCCTGATTTTTGTGCTATTCGACTCAGCAATGTTCAATTGACTCAAACATTCGTTCAGGCTAGTGGCATTGAGTAAGTCAGAAATCTCAATTTTATAGCCCATTTTTTTTAGTTTGCCTATGATTCTGAGTCCCAAAATCGAATCGCCGCCCTGCGCTGTAAAACTTTGATTGCCTTTGAGGGACTTGAACAAAGCATCTTTCTTTTTCAGCGAGACGAGTAGTTCCGAATCAAAGTTTAAGGTATTTTCATTGATTTTTATCTCATTGAGCATCATTTTTATATCCATTTTTCCATTGTTATTCTCTGGAAAAACAGGCATAACTACAATGCTGTCGGGTAACATATAGGCTGGAAAATTAAGACCAAGCGCGTTTTTTAATTCATCTGTAAAAACAGCGACAGACTCGACAAAAAGGATAAAATATTCCGCATCGCTTTTATGATAATAAACCCTTTTTACTGCTTTATAATTGTTGGATACCCAATGTTCGATCTCAGAAAGTTCGAAACGCTGCCCCAATCTTTTTACCTGACGGTCTTCTCTACCCAACAAAAACAATAATCCGTCTTTTATGTAGGCGCGGTCACCTGTTCTGTAAAATTTGAGCTTTGAACTGCTGAGAAACTTATTGTTTTCATTTTTCAGATAACTGCATACACCTGCTCCGCCTATGATAATCTCGCCAGGGAGTCCTGACCCCTGCTCCAATCCAATTGAATCGGCCAATAATATACATTCATGTCTGAGTGCCCTGCCCACAGAGGGTAAAAAGTTATCTGTCAAATCGATACAGGTAGAGTAAGTAGTGGTTTCGGTGGGGCCATACCAATTGTAAATGCTGATATTAGGATTTGCCGCTTTCAACTGTTTCCAGGCAGAGGCTCTGAATGGCTCACCAGCTGTATGAACGACCGAAATATTGGCAATTTCTTTTTCAGTTAGTCTGTCCAAAACCGAGGGAACTGTATTCAGTAAAACCCTGCTGTATTTCTGCAGTTCTTCCCAAAGCTGTTCGGGCTTCTCTATGACATGTATCGATTTGTCGGTATAAAGTCCGTAGAGATTTTCAAAAATCGAAAGATCGAAACCGATATTGGTAAAGCTGAAAATCAAATCATAATTATCTGAATTGCAATACTCGCCACAGGCATCTAAAAATGAAGAAAGATTTCCATGACTCAGACGCACGCCCTTAGGTATACCGCTCGATCCGGATGTAAACAGCAAATAGGCCTCATCATCAAAAGCGGGGCGATAAGTCTCTGCCGGTCTGACTTCTGCTGAAAAAACAGTACGGTGCAGCCTTACAAAATCGGGCAAATGCTCAATTTCCGAATCATCTGTTAGAATCAAATCGCTGCAGTCGGCAATTGCTAAGGTTTTTAAAATTCGCTCAGTCGGCCAGGCATTGTTGATAGGCACATAAACAAAGCCATTCCGCATAATGGAATAGGCCAACAGCGGCAATTTTTCATTTTTATGACCGAATACGGCTATTCTGTTGCCTTTTGGCAAATCTTTGAAATGTGCATTAAAACTTGCAGCGAGCGTTTCAATTTCTGCAAAGGCTATTTTTGCTGTTCCAGCCGAACTGCTGATATAATTTTTTGATGCGGCAGTTTTAATAATAATTTCATCGTACCAAAGCGGATATGCCGATGGACTTAGGCTTATTTTTTCGAGTTGCTCCTCGAGTTGATGAATCCGCTGCTCGGGCCTGTCTTTAAAATGATTCAGCAGGGAGATAAATTTTTGATAAAATGCTTTTATGAAATCGGCGCTGAAGCGGCCACTGTCATAAATAATTTTTACGTTCAGACTGTCTGCCGATGGCATAAGGAGGAAACTGAGCGGATAGCCGGTCAATTCGTGATTTGAAACTAAATTACCACTAATTTTCTGTCCTTTTATGTCCTCGTAGGGATAATTTTCAAAAACAAAAAGTACATCGGGACGCTGTTCCTGATAGCTATTCAGCAGCGCAGCATCCGAAAATTCTTTTTCAATTGTTTTTAAGAAATTGCGATGAAAGCTTTTTAAGAGTTGATGCATCGTATCATTTTCACCTATTTCGAAACCTGCAACAATGTTTCTGATAAATAAACCCACGGCTTCCTCTGCATATTCGGGCATGAGGTTTCTGCCCGATGAAATGCTGTGCAGGTAGCTTTTGTGCTTGCCATCGATGCTGTAAACTGTCAGGAAAAAATGTGTAAGCAGATAACTTTGCAGGCTTACTCCGGCCAATTCAGCTGAAGTTTTATAAGCAGCGCTGTCCTTGATACTGTCGGAAAATACTGCGTAATTTCCATTTTCTGTCGACTGTTTGGGAAGAGAAATGGCTGTTCTGTCCTGGAAAAAATTTTCCCAATAAAGCGCATCATCAGCATTTTGTGCAGATTTTTCCCTTTCGACCAGCAATTGCTGATGATTGGTCGATTCGGCAGATTTTGGCAGATCTTTTTCAATGATTTCAATAAATTCGGCAATGAGCTTGCCAACGCTCCAGCCATCGAGCAACACATGATGATGCGACCAAAGCAAGTATTTTTCGCTTTCCGTTTGGATAAAACTGCAGCGCATCAGCGTTTTGCCGAAACCTTCCTTCAAATCAGCTTCGAGCACTGCCTGAATATCAATGTCATGAAAAATTCTGAAATCCGCTTCAGTATCCTGAACCCGCTGAACAAAAGCAGCATTTTCAAAACTGATACTTACCCTCAATTGTGGATATTTTTCCCAGATTTGGAGGTAAGCCTCCTTAATAGTTTCGATTTTAGGGCAAATTTCCAGATTGAAAAGAAACTGTTCATGATAAATATGCTGCTGATTAAGCGCCGACCAGTCTGACCAGATGAGCTGCTGTGTGGCACTCAATGGATAAGTCAAAACTTTTTCGACCGTTGCCTCCCCTTCTTTGCCACGGTATTCAATTGTCCAATCGGACATGCTCGATGCATCGAAAAGGCTGCTCAGGTTCGCAAAATAACCTTCGCGCTGTAGCCGGGAGAGCAAGCGTATTGCCTGAATGGAATCGCCACCATTTTCAATATAGCTTTTATCAGTCCGAAGCGGGAAGTTGTGAATTTCTGGCCACAGTGTCTTTACAATTTCGGGCAGGCAGTTTCTTGCAATGGATCGGTAAGCATTGTATACTGAATCGGAAATATTATATTCATTGACAGTGCCAATTGTCTCGAGCAAATTAAATGCTTCGGCCAAAAGCAACTGACTAAAATTTTGAAAATTTTCGGGGATAAGCGCTTCCAGAGTGGTCAGTGAATCATTTAATCTAAAATTCAGTATGGACTTCTTGTTTGGCGTTTCCTGGTAAAAATTGACAAAACAGGGGTTAAATTCAGTAATCGGCAAATGATTCAAATGTTCCCTAAACTGCGAGAGCACAGATTTTGCTGCATCCCCCATCGCAAATTTGTTGCAGTCTGGCAGTGGAATCGACTGACTGCCAATGGAAAATGAAACATTTTCAGGGATAGCACTGCTGCCTAAAATTTTTGAAACAGCAACAGCGGTCAAAAGTGTAGCATTGTGCCAATTCATTTTTGACAATCTGCGCAGCGTTTCGGGCAGTTCATTGCTTATGACAATGAGTTTATCATTTACAAAAGAATCGCCGGAAGCTTTCGTAATCAATTCTTTATATGCTGTCCAATAGGCTGAAATGGCATTTTCCTTATTTAATTCCATTGCAGTGGCGTAAAGTCGGTTGAACAAAGATAATCGGGACGTACAATAGGAATTCGGGGCTTGTTGCTGCAGACATTAAAGGTCAAAATTAATAATTTTCGGCTAAAATCCTCATAAGAAAAGGAGGAACCATGTAAGGTGTCCGGATCGAAAAGTAAAAGGGAACCCTTGGGACCGGTACATATTTCTTTGCCAAAACGTTCGCTGAGCATAGAAACTTCTGCTTCGCTAAAATCGAAAAGCAGATTACTCGATGCCGATCCTTCCAGGCTAAATTCCTGATTTAAAAAATCTTTTTCACGTTCCAGAAAATAAAATTGGCTGCCTGGAATAAAACTGAGTGCGCCATTTCGTTCATTTACATCATCCAAAAAAATAACAAGGTTGAGCAAACGATTTTTTTCAATTCCATCGAATATATTCCAAAAAGGGAAATCGCGGTGATAAGGCCAAACCGAACTTTCAATTTTGTTTTTGATATTGACTTTCGACTGATGAATATAGATTTCATCAGCGGGATAGATTTTCTGGCAAATTTCTTTGATTGCTATCTGTTCCTGTAGCCAGTTTTTGATTTCATCGTCTCTGTGAAAACCATAATAGGACCTTGCTGTTTGTCCGTCTGATTCAAAAAATTTTACTGAAAGTTGAGAACTGCTTATTTTATTTACAATGTTTTCGGGCAGGAAAATCTTTGGATTTTTTAAACATACAAAACCTTTCTCTCGATAGCTATTCAGGTCATCATCATTCATAAGGCAGTTCCTGTAAATACTGATTTAAGTTTAAGTAAATGCTTGGTTCGAAATTCTGAGCAATTAACGTAAATATAAAACTACTGCTTTTATTTTCAAAAATATTAATAAAAGTTTTATGTTGGAGGCTGCTTATTTTAATTTCGGATGGCTCCAGTGTGAAGCCTGTACCAGTCATTTTTGAATAGGACTCCTTGAGCGAGAAATATTTATAAATCTGTTCGGTGTCTCCAACAAGCAATTTCCAGTCGCTATCATCAAAGGCAATTTTTAAATCATTTTTAAATGAAGGGTCTATTTTTTCAAAATCTATTCCGATTGGGGAACTGGCAATAGCCGTCCAAACATGTCCATGACTATGCGTGATGGAAATGTACAAATCGGGATATTTTTCGAAGTAGGGTCTGCCGGATATATC
The DNA here is from genome assembly GCA_044379045.1 of Saprospira sp. Classification (GTDB taxonomy): domain Bacteria; phylum Bacteroidota; class Bacteroidia; order Chitinophagales; family Saprospiraceae; genus Saprospira. The sequence continues at coordinate 11,424 of JBIPOO010000073.1, read as the reverse complement.
TTTTTTGAAAAGGGCTTCAGTAATGGATTTTTGGATGATTTTTTGACAGATTTTATTCAATAGCAATCGGGCCAGCTGGCTCTCTTTTTGTCGTTTCGAATCGACTATGCTATTGCACCAGTCATCGCTGAATTTTAAAAGTTCTGCTGGTTCATAATCCAGGATATGACCATATTCCAAATGCAAAAAATCACTCATCAGAAAATGGAGGGCAATTGATTTTTAGGATCCAGATGCGCTTTGAAGGCAAGATAAAGTGCTTTGTAATGATTGTCTTTAAATTCTATAAAGCGCTGTTTATGGATGCGGCCTATACCATGCTCACCGCTGATATGCCCGTTATGACTAAAAAGCAGCTCGTCGAAGGCAGCTGATATTTCAGCATTGAAAGGATTTTCATTATCGTAGAAGATATGAATGTGCCAGTTGCCGTCGCCAGCATGACCGAAGAAGGCCGACTCGAGCCCATGTAGATTCAAAAGATTTTTCAAAGCAGAAAGCAGCTCGGCACTTTTGTTCAGCGGAAAGCTGATGTCGAGGTCGATGAATTTTTTGTATTGCTGCAGATTTAAACCGATATCAAAACGTTCACTGATTTTATCAGGACTCAGCGCTGATATTTCAAATTTTGTATAATTATTTACGTCTAAACTGCTTCCTTTTTCAAGCCCAAGCCAAATGACCGATTCTTTAGTCCCGGAGCTGAAGCGCAGCGCATCTGGCTCGGCCATTTCAAGATAAAGCGGATTGTATTTCAAAAAAGTCGAGACGGTAGCAGCAAGTTCAGAAAATGAAGCATGCGCAATTCTGTACAGTTCAATTTCGGGCATTCTGATACAATGCAAAACGGCTTTGGTCAAAAAGCCCAGACTTCCTTCGGAACCGATGAAGAGTTTTGAAAAATCGGGTCCTTCCGATATTTTTTTACAGACTGAGCCAAATTTCAATACATCGCCGCCCACTGTAACAATGTCCAAAGCCCTTATAAAATTGCCGATTTTTCCGTATCGAAGCGAGTAGGGGCCACCGCCATTGCAGGCAATCAAACCGCCAATTGTGGCCTTGTGCATGCTTCCGGGCAGCACAGGAAAATACCAGCCCTCACTTTCTACAAAGTTTTTGATTTCGAACATGGTATTGCCTGCAGCGGCGGAAAAAACACCTTCTTCCCGATCGATCCAATTAAGCGATTTAAAATTTGAAAAATCGATAAAAATCTCATTTTCGAGCGGGACAGCAGCTGCGCTCACACCACTCAGTCCGGCTCCAATCCTAAAGTTGGAATTGGGATATTTTTTTAAAAAATCAATCAATTCATCGGTATTCAGGGGCGCAAAAATTTCGGACGGAAAGCCGGAAAGCCCAGAATGATCCTTAATCTCAGTCATTATTCAGGTGTAGCTCCAGTGATTTGAAAAGCTGTTTTACATTCATGGCACCAAAGCCTTCGTAGCTGTTGACTCTTTGAATAAATTCATAAAAGAGCGTTGGTCTGTCGCCAATGGGTTCGGTAAAAACCTGCAACAGAATTTTGTCCTCATCTTTTTCACAGAGGATATTTGCTTTGCGCAACAAATCAATGGGCAGTTCGGGCGCTTCTTTTTCAAGTTCGCTATAATATTTCTCTGGAACCTTAGTGAAACTAACACCTTTGGATCTCAACATCTCCACCGTTTCAATCAAATCATCCACTTCGAAGGCAAGGTGTTGAATTCCGTTGCCCAAATGCTTGCTGAGGAAAATATCGACCTGGGATTTCTTTTGTTTTTCGGGAAGCGGCTCCACAATAACCTTGTTGAATTTACCCACAGGAGAACTCAGTACAAACATTTTCATGCCGGTGAGCAGGTTGGCAAAAAACTCTTCGCCGATGGTCTGTACCAAATTCAGATTCAAAATACTGCTGAGGTATTGATTCCAGTATTCGGCCTCATTAATTCTCACCACCGAGGCCAGGTGATCGATGTTTTTGATATAGCTTTCGCTTGCTTTGCGCTCTGTAAGTCTGAAACCTGCAAAAGGCGCTTCGCAGTTTCTGCGCTCCACAAAACTGATTTCGTTATCGTCGAAAATTTTGATGCTCATACTGGCGCTGTACGCATCTTCGAAGCGATCTTCTCTGATATCTGAGCTGATGATGGCCTTGCTGTTCTTCAGGTATCGAACTGTATCTTCAATTGAATCGACCTCAATGCCGAATCTTTTGATGGAATTTCCATGACGGTCGACGAATGAAACAACATCGTGCGCGGCCGGATCGAGCGCTGAAGTGATGAGTAGATTGGCATCGCCCTGCTGCAACCAGTAGGTAATTTCATCGCCATACCTGCCTTTGCGCTCTCTGATGCCTCTAATACTGAATCCCAATGCCATCTGATGCCACCAGGCCACCATTTTGGCCATTCCAACATAAATTTCTACAAATAAAACTCCTTTAGCGTTCATCTCTTGGTTATGGTACAAAATTTTTGATAAGGTTTAAGACCGGGTCAAGCGCATCCTGATCGATATTTGACAAACAAAGCCTGAGTTGTTTTTCAAATTTGGGGTTATCGCTGAATAAACACATGGGAATGGCAGCAATCTGTTCTTTTTTTAGCAATGCTTCGCAAAAGTCAAAGTCGGCCTTTTGGGCAATGTTCAATGTGCAGAAAAAACCACCATTATAGGTAATGTAATATTTCTCGAGTACTTTTCTGTTATTACTAAGGCGTTCTTTTGCTTTGCCAAGATGGGCTGAAAGCTGAAAATTATTTTCTTGAAGCCAATTTTCGACGATTGTCTGCGTAATGCCGGAGTTATTGAGGCTCAGATTTGATTTGTTTGCAACAAATACTTTATTTAAATCCTTTGAAAGGTATACAAATGCAGTTCTGAGGCCTGGTGCCAATATTTTCGAAAAGGAAAGCGCATGAATTACAAATTCGCTGTTCAGTGACAAAAGCGTTGGTAAAGCAGGATCGAGATTGAAGGGCCTGTAAGTGGCATCATCGAAAATATAGAATTTATTTTTGGCAGCAAGACTGGTCAATTGCACCCTTTCCTCCAATGAGAGGCTGTATCCCAGAGGATTCGAAAAATCGGCCGAAATGTAAAACAGACTGCCCTCGGGCAAGGCTTCCAGTTCCTTGAGCCAGTTATCTGTCGACAATTTAAGCAAAGAACTTCCAAAAGCCGATACTGCATCTTCAAAACCAGGATAAGAAGGATCGATACAGGCAAGAGGCTTATTTCTGAAACAGGCTACAGTCAGCGCAATTGCCTCTTGTACACCATTTGTCACAACAATATTTTCAGGATCGAATTCAATCCCTTCATTTTCCTGCAAAACCCGTGCAGCTGCATCTTTGATAAAGCCAGCAGTCGTGTGGTAGTTGATGCTTTTGTCGGTTGCGGAAACAGGATTAATACCAAAAAGTCTGCCCGGATTAAAAGCTGGATACAGATTTACAGGCGGAACGCCCGCACCAAGATTGAATCTTATCTGCAGGGACGCAAGGCTGTTCAGAAAATCGTTTCTGCTGTTTGGCATGATCGTTTTGTTTGGCTTTAACTCACTAAGTTATACATTAGTGCCGACCAAACAAAGAAATATGTTAAAAAATACCAAAAAAATTATTTATTGGAATTTAACAAGCTTGTTTTCTTAAAGCTGAGGTTTTTAAACATGCCCGAATAACATTTAAGATTTTTCCAAAATCTACGAATCAAAAACTATATCGTACCATAATTTTAGCATCGTTATTGTACAAATGCGTCGGAGCCTCGAAGAATACCTGTTCCTGATTATTCAATTGCACAGGCATCAGACAGGCTTCGTCCGTTTCATTATTGTTCATTCGGTATGCAGGATTGGCATCCATCATTTCCTGTTGACGGCTGCTTACATTTCTGGCAAGATTTAAAAATCCGACATTGTAAGTAACAGCAAATGAAATATTTTTATTCAGATTGAATTCATAGCCTGCAATAGCGCCCAAATCTATTGAGCTAAAGCCGAGTTCTCTTTCCGAGAGATTGTTAATGTCCTCATTTGCCGTTTTTACACCGAAAAGGCAGGCAGTGTTTATTCCTAAAGATACATTGTGTTTTTTGTGTAAACGATAAACAAAACTAAGGGGAAGCTCCAACATGTGTACTGTTTTTATATTGTAAACCTCAGCTGTTGTGTTATGCATTAAAATTTCCTCGCTTGGGTCAACATCCATCTGTAAGGTCATTAGGTCTGCCTCTTCCGACTTATTATGACGATTTTTAAGCAGCATTTTATATTGCAAATCGGCCTGTAAGGCAAATCGGCTGTTTAAATTACGACGAACAAAAATACCGGCTGCAGGCGCAATTGAAAGGTCATTATCGGCAAAAATCTTGCTATTAATTCCTGCACTTAGCCCAAATTTTGTCCTTTTAACAGGGAGAAAATGAGGTGTTTTTAATACAAGTAAAGGAGTGTCAATCATTTTATGGAGTGGCAGAACAGGCTTATTTTCAAGCATCAAAACATTAAACATCTGAGGCTTTTCAGCAAATTTTACATCAGTTTCCGGACTTCTCTCGACATAGATTACAGTACCGCTTACAGATTTATGTTCAGATTTATCTACAAAAAAATTGCCGTTTGAATGGTATTCATTTACGGGTCTAAATCTAATTGGTTCTAATTTTTCAGGCAATTCACTTAGGTAAAGACGTTCAGATTTTATACTTTGCGTATGTATTGCAGGTTCGATAATTCTGTTTTGAGTTTTCGAACTGCCATTTGAATTTACAAGGGATGCTTCCTCAACGATAACATCTGACGCATAAGTTTTTTCATTTTTATCTGAGTTGACATCTTTAGGGGATTCCGATGTTACATTTTCTTTGTGATCTGTGTGCTGTTCTTCGGTTTGAACAATCTCCTCTAATTTGCCATAGGGCATCTGCAACTGATAATAGTAGAGCAATCCTGCAATGCCAATACACATGGCGCCTAAGCTGAGCCAGGGTGCCAGACTTTTCGACATGTTTGGAACATCCAGCCTATTGAGTTTATTTTCCATATTTTCCCAAGCCCCATTTGGCATGTCAAATTCATGTCCATTGAGTTTTGACCTCATATCATCGTCCTGATTATCGTAAAAATGCTTCATTTAATATTTTGCGCGTTGGTTTGTTAATTTTGTTGAATTGCTTATTTGGAGTTGCTGAGCTGGCCCCTGTCGTAGTTATAGTGCACAGCTATTAGCTCCTGAAGTTCTTTCCTGGCGTTGGAAAGATGCCATTTTGAAGTACCTACAGAAATATCGAGTAATTCCGAAATTTCCTTGTGTTTATAGCCATCTATCACATAAAGGTTGAAAACCGATCTGCTCGATGCCGGCAATTTTTGAATGAGCCTGTACAAATCTTCGGCTTGCAGATTATCGAGGCTTTCGTTGCCCACACTCCCATCGGTTTCAACATTGAAATCCATTACCTGGCGGTATTTGGTGTTGCGACGTACATGATCAATCGCAGTATTGAAAACTATTTTGGCTATCCATCCAGCCAGATTGCTGTTGTCTTCGTACTTGTCGAGCGAAGTAAAAACCTTGAGAAAGGCTGTATTGAGAATATCAATAGCCTCTTCCTGGTTTTTGGTGTATCTCATGGCGATGCCGAAAACCCTTCCGAAGAATCTTTCGTAAAGAAATTTTTGGGCCAGCCTATTCGACAGGCGGCAGCCCTGGATGAGTTCGTTATCGCTGCTTCTGTTGCTATACTTCATTTGGCAGTTTTTTTGACAGCAATTTTATATGCTGCTGCGCGTTATAAAAGTGTAAAGTTTCTCTGCAATGAAGACTGTTTTAATGGAGAAAGGTTTAAAAATTGTCCTTTGAATTTATAAACGGAACACATTACCTCATGGTTGGTATTCAAATTGTAAAAAGCGGAAATAAAAAATAATTGATCCCCTTAAAAGTCTTATCTTTGGAGACGTCAATTTATATTTAACTGCAATTTTGCCTATAATATTGTATTTAAACTGCTGATTTTTAATGATGATGCTAAAAAAAATCGCCCTTTGGACAATTGTACTGCTGCTGCCTACTTTTTTGCTTGCCTGGGTAATCAAATCGGGTTTTACCAAAACGGATAAAGCGGCGCTGTCGAAACAGAAAGAAGATGCCTGGATAAATGAAAAATGGGCATCTATGACAGAAAATGAGCGCATAGGACAGCTCTTCATGGTGGCGGCTTATCCCAATAAGGGCGCAGAAGATGAGGCCATTGTAAAAGAATTGATTGAAAAATACCATGTTGGCGGGCTCATCATGTTTTACAGCGGGCCTGCAAAAGCAGCATCCTTAATCAATTATTATCAGTCGCTCAGTAAAAAAGTACCGCTCATGGTTTCGGTCGACGGTGAATGGGGCCTGAATATGCGCATGGACTCTGTTATGGCATTTCCGAGACAGATTCTGATGGGTGCCATTCAGGATAACAGACTTATTTACGATTTTGGTAAGGAAGTAGCCCGTCAGTGTCGTCGTGTAGGCATTCATATCAACTTTGCACCGGTAGTGGATGTAAACAACAATCCATCAAATCCGGTTATTGGAGATCGTTCTTTTGGTGAAAACAAAGAAAATGTCACTGCCAAAGCATTTCAATACATGATGGGCATGCAGGATAATGAAATTATGGCCTGTGCCAAACATTTTCCGGGACATGGCGATACTAATGTCGATTCGCACTACGATTTGCCTGTTATCAATCACAATACACAGCGACTCGACAGTCTGGAGCTTTACCCTTTCAGAAATCTTATTCAGCAGGGCATTCAGAGTGTGATGGTGGCGCACCTGCATATACCGGCCATCGATGCCACAAAAAACCTGCCCACCACGCTTTCGAAACCTGCCATAACCTCATTGCTGAAAGAGCAGATGGGATTCGAAGGGCTCACCTTTACCGATGCTATGATGATGAAGGGAGTCACCAAACATTTTCAAGCCGGTGAGGCAGAAATCAGAGCTTTGAAAGCAGGAATTGATGTGGTTTTGATGCCCGACAGCGCCATGTTATCTATCAGTCGTGTAAAAAAAGCCATCGCAGCAGGCGAACTCAACTGGACCGATCTCGAAAAAAGCATTAAGAAAATTCTGCGGGCAAAATACCGCCTTGGTTTGCACGATTATAAACCGGTTTCCTTGCAGCGCGTCCTTGCAGATATTAACAATCCTACTGCCCATGCGCTCTATGAAAAACTGATCGAATCGGCCCTTACGCTGACCTCCAATCCAAATGATTTACTGCCTTTGAAAAATATCAGCGGAAAAAAAATCGCGACCCTTAGCATTGGTTATTCCGCAAAAACACCTTTTCAGGCCGAATTAGAAAAATATGGTTTAGACAAACATTATCAGGCATCATCGGTGATACAGCCTTACAGCCAGACCCAGTTGATGAATTCGCTGAAAGGACAGGATGTTGTAATTATTGGTCTTCACAGAGTTGGGCGTTATCCGCAAACCGATTATGATATCAGCCCAAGTGCCCGCAAATTTATCAATGACCTGAGCAAACAAACCAAAGTTATACTTACTGTTTTCGGCAATCCCTACGCACTTCGTTTTTTTGATGAAATGCCTTATGTGGCCTGCACTTATGTGAACGACGATGCCGCCGAACGCAAAGCTGCCCAAGCTATTATGGGTGCGCTGCCTTTCAGTGGAAAATTACCGGTAAGCTGCGGAAAATTAAAATACGGAATGGGCGTAAAAACAGAAAGTTACCGTTTGCCCTATTCAGAAAAAGCAGAGAATTTAGGTTTGAACCAGTCGATACTGAATAAAATTGATGCCGTTGCAAACGAAGCTATCACAAAAGGAGCTGTGCCGGGCTGTCAGGTAATGGTCCTAAAAAATGGAAAAATTGCTTTTCACCGTGCCTATGGCCATACAAATACCGATAAGAAACAGAAAGTTTCCCTCACCGATCTTTATGATTTGGCCTCTGTTACCAAGGTTGCCGCTGCAACGGCTTCGGTCATGAAACTTTATGAAGAGGGTAAAATTGATATAGAAGATAAGGTGAGCAAATACATAAACGAACTGAAAGGAACAAACAAGGAGAACATGACCATCAAACAAATGCTCTTGCACGAGAGCGGTATGAAAGCATGGTTCCCATTTTATATCAAAACCCTCGACGAAAAGAAAAGACCCGATAAAAATCATTATCGAAGCAGTCCGGATGCAGCATTTTCTTACAGAGTTGCCGAGGGTATTTACATTTCTAAAGCAAAACAAGACAGCCTGCTCTGGCAAACTATTTTCGATAGTGAAATTGATACGGTTGGCAATTACCGCTACAGCGACAATGGCTTCATTCTCATCACCCGACTTGTGGAAAGGGTAAGCGGAAAAACTTTGGACAAATTTGCCGATGACAATTTCTATGCGCCGATGGGACTTGAAAATATTATGTACAATCCTTTGCTGAACGGCATTCCAAAAAACAGAATTATTCCTACCGAAGAAGATAAATATTTCCGATACCAGCGTATACAGGGCGATGTACACGATATGGGTTCGGCTATGCTTGGTGGTGTGTCGGGGCATGCGGGATTGTTTGCACAGGCAAGCGATATTGCAGCTATGTTTCAAATGTTCTTGAATGGCGGAACTTTCATGGGCAAAAGATACCTGAAAGCCGAAACGGTTGAATTTTTCACTTCCCGCTACTCAATGCGCAGCCGCAGAGGTCTGGGTTTCGACCGCAGGGAAGGCACAGGACAAAATACGGTGAATGTTGCCGCAAAAGCATCGGATAATACCTTTGGACATACTGGTTTTACAGGCATCAGCGTCTGGGCAGATCCCGACAATGACCTGCTCTATGTTTTTCTCTCAAACAGAACCTATCCTATTGCCGAAAATAATAAAATTATAAACATGAATATCCGAACCAGGATACATGATATTATTTACGAGGCTTTTACAGCGCCTGTTAAATCGAACAAAGAAAGGGTTATTGAACGTTGATAAAATATCAGGTTTCGCTTCGCAGAGCGCTCTCGTCTTGGGACGAGATCGGGTCAACCTAGGATTTTTGGTAGCGAGGGAGGCATGGGTTTCAACGCTAGAACGAACCATCAAAAATCACTTTACCCAATTTTCTAGTTTTATTTTAGAAATTTGAATGAAATGAGGGCTATTGTTTGTAACCATGACTAAATTAAATTCAACTGCTGTACAACCTATAAGCAAGTCAAAATCATCTACAGTTCTTCCGATTTTTCTTAATCTTGACTTTTCTTTTACATATAAATCTATAGCTTCGAAAATGGGAAGTACTTGAATTCCTGAGAGGAAATTATTTAATGCCAGATTGTTTTTTTCCGGATTTTGACTGTTTTCTACCCCAAATTTTAACTCAGCTAAAGTAATTTCAGAGATATAACAGTTTTCTACTTTGACAGATTTAAATTTTTTGTCTAAGTTGTACATCCCTTTCATATAGTAGATGCAAATATTAGTATCAAGAAGATACTGCATCAAAAAGCTTCAATTATTCTGTTAAAATTTCTGTTATTCCTAATCTCCAGAATCAGCTTCTCTGCATCTTCTTCTTTATCCCATGCGCCAAAAGCTTTATTGAAGGATGATTTCTTTTTGGAAACACCGCTTGTTAATGTTAGATTCAATTTATTTATTAATTCCAACTTCGCTTTTGAATCTAAATTTTTAAGCAATTCAAAATAGGTATCTACAATTTTATTATTGATGTTGAGCGCTTTCATCAGGATATTCTTTAATTCAAAAGGTATTCATTTCGAAACAACTTAGCGTGAAAATAAAATGTTCCAAAAAATGAAAATAAATAATGCAGGATTAGGATTACGTAGATTAAAATTTCTAAAATCATTGAGGAGGCACGAGGTAATCCTAAGCTAAAGCCTATGAAAAAAATCCAATGGTTTCGCTTCGCAGAGCGCTCTCGTCTTGGGACGAGATCGGTTCAACCTGTATTTTGGTATCAGATGAGACCTGGGTTTCAAACCTAGAACGACTAAGCGGAACAAGCCTGCCATTGTTGCCAGAAGCTAAAGCATATGACTCCTTCGCTGTTTGTTTTTTCAAAGGCTAACTTACTTTACAAACTTCCTCAATCTCCTCCCCACATAAAAATAATGCCCGAGCAGTGCAACTGATATGCTGCCAAGCAGTGCATAGAGGAGTAAACTTTGCAATATGTCAATAAAAGTTGCCGCCTGAGTGTAAAAGGCTTCAAAGACCAGGAGACTACCAATTTCGCAACTGGTCCAAAATAAGGCAAGGCAGATAGATATTGCAAAAAGGTCAAGAATAATTTTTGGCCTCTGACTTTTGAGGATTCTCTTCAAAAGGATTTTGTACTTTTTTGCTCTGCCGGAAATGTTGTATAGTTGAGTGCAGATTTTCACTGCAGTTTCATAATCCTTCAACTTCCAATATGCAATGGACATTTTCTCGAGATGGTCCACATAAACATCAACCCCATCGACAAACTGTATATTGTCCACAATAGATTTTTCCAAAACAAGGGGCGCAACACTTAGGTAGCGTTCAAAATCCTCTGCTGCAAAAAGTGCATTGGCATAGTAGCAACAGACGGTAAAATGCTCATCGGAATTCAAACAGCTCAGCGCATCGGCATGTCTTTCGTAAAAACGAATCTGCGCATATACATCATCGTGACGGATATGTCTGAAATTGCTGTAAAGTTCATGGAGCGGATTATTAAATTTCATTCCGGATATTTTGATTTTTAAAACGCATGGCGATGCCGCTTAGTTTGTTCCAAAATTCAGAAAAATTTTAAAATTCTGTATAAATTTACAGTTTCAAATACAAAAGTAATTTTTGAAGGTTAAAACAAAGACAATAATATCAAAACTTATCAATATGTCAAAATCAACACTAAGCTTATTTTTTGCTGTTTGCCTATCTGTGCTTACTGTCAATGCACAGAAAAAAGAAGAAAGCAAATGGGATGTATCCAATCCTGGTCAGAGCTGGAATTTCAAAGAGGTAAAGTTCAACACCGATGAAGGCACCTGGATGAATCTGGATGTTAGCCCCGACGGAAGTCAGTTAGTTTTTGACATGCTGGGCGATATTTATATTATGCCAATAAACGGCGCTAAGGCCAAGGTGCTGCGCAGCGGACTTCCCTTCGAAATTCAGCCGCGTTTTAGTCCCGATGGTAAAAAAATCAGCTTTACGAGCGATGCAGGTGGTGCAGATAATATCTGGATTATGAATGCCGATGGCAGCAATGCCAAGCAAATTACCAAAGAGTCATTTCGACTTTTAAATAATGCTGTGTGGACCGCTGACGGTAATTACCTTATTGCGCGCAAACACTTTACCTCGGGCCGTTCGCTCGGTGCTGGCGAAATGTGGATGTACCATA
>JBIPOO010000287.1:0-4806 GCA_044379045.1 Saprospira sp. | reverse complement strand
TACGATTTATGAAAATATGCGCGGCGAGGCAGAAATTCAGCCTTATGTTGTAAAAGATGGAATGCATGTGGTTTCTTCCTCTTTGGACCTCTCGGGTGCTGAAATGGAACTTATCAATGAAGCCGGCCGCGAGTATATCCTCCGCGAATTGTTTGAACCTTTGAAAGAAGAATATGATTATATCATTATCGACTGTCCACCTTCTCTTGGTTTGCTTACGCTTAATGCGCTTACGACCAGTAATTATGTTGTAGTGCCAATGCAGACTGAGTTTTTAGCACTGCAGGGCTTGGCAAAAATCAAACAGATTACCGATAAGGTGCGTTTCCGCCTGAATAAAAATCTTCAAATTGGTGGTGTAATTGCCACTATGTATGATAACCGCAAGGTTCTGAACCGCGATATCCTCAGTACAATCATCAAATATTTTGGTGATAAGGTGTTCAAATCTATGATTCGCGAAAACGTATCTCTTGCTGAGGCTCCTGCTCAGCACAAAGATATTTTCGATTACGCTCCGCACTCAAATGGAGCCGAAGACTATTTGAAACTCGCCAAAGAAATGGTAGAGAGACTTGAAAAGGGTGTTAAAGAAAATAATCCTAATGAAGAATAGCGCTGAGTGACCGCTGTCACCAAAACATAGCTTTAGATCATATAATTTTGACCGCTGTTCTGCAAGAATGGCGGTTTTTTTATTAAATCAGATGGTAGAAGTCAGAAATCAGAATTCTTTCTCGTCTTTCGGACGATAAGAAGTCAGAAGGCAGAAATTAGAATCATCCTTTCTTTTTTCTTCTATCATCTATTCCACTTAAAGAAAGAAGTTGCGCTAATTCCTAATTCCTAAAGCCTATTCCCTAAAAAACTAGCTACTCGTTCCTATACACTGGTACCTGGCTACTCTTTCACCCTTTCCTCTTTCCATCTTCATCCCGTCATTCTTACGAGACATAATCTTTCTTCTATCATGAAAACACACTGGGAAAACATCTACGATACCAAACAGCTACATGAAGTCAGCTGGTTTCAACCTAAGCCAACGACCTCGCTTGCATTGATTGAAATGCTGGATCTTAACTCCGAGGCCAAAATTATTGATATTGGGGGAGGCGACAGCCTTTTGGTGGACAATTTGCTGCAGCATGGTTTTAATGATCTTTCTGTTTTGGACATTTCAGGAAAAGCGCTGCTGCGTGCTCAGGGTCGAATTGGTGAGGATAATTCAGCAAAGGTAAAATGGATTGAAGCCGATATTAGTACTTTTGTACCAGATAGGGTATATGATATTTGGCATGACCGAGCGGTCTTTCATTTTCTGACAGACCCGGAGTCCGTTGCGCATTATGTTGCAATAAGCTCGGCCCATATTAAAAAAGGGGGCTATCTGATTGTGGCTACATTTTCTGAAGATGGACCATATAAATGCAGTGGATTGCCTATTCAGCAGTATAATGAGGAAAGCCTCCCTGCTGTTTTTGCTGAAAATTTTGAAACGGAAAGGGTTTTTAAAGAAATACATCATACACCCTCAGGTAAAGATCAAAGCTTTGTTTTTGCAGTGATGAGAAGGAAATAGCTGTCTATTATGCTAGCTTATAAAAACAAACTTCGCCAAAACTGCTAAAAAAATAGAGTTTTGGCGAAATTCAATTGTATTTTATTTGAATAAATCATGCATTGTCAATGAATTTTGTACTATCTCGTTGCTGTATTTATTTTGTGCAATACCATGGGTTGAAATCATAGTTAAAAAGATGTTTTTTCTACTGCCTATATCCGTCTGCAGTTGTACAATCTTATTTTTTAGATTCATGTACTGCTTTTTGTCAATGGTATAAGTGCCCTTGCTGAATTTGATTTCACAGACATTGATGATATTGTCGGCCCTGTCGATGAGTAAGTCGATTTGTGCTTTATCATTATACCAGCAGCTGCTAACTGTGTAAACAGCTTCGATTTTAAGTGCTTTTTTAATTTGTTGAATCAGTTTCAGGCACAAGGACTCAAAAGTAAATCCTGCCCAGCTTTGAAACTGATGCGACTGGCTCAACGATACCCAGTTGCCATCGTCATTATTCAGATTTTTATCCATGAATTTCAGATAAAATTTTGAGTATTCATCAGTGAGACGATACAAGGTAAGATGCTTTCTGTTGCCAAAAAATTGATATTCAGTTATAAAACCCGATTCCGACAATTCGGATAGTTTCAGGCTGAGGTCTCCGCCAGAGGGCAACATACTTTTTTTCATCAGCTCCGAACGGCTCATTCCTTTGTTCGACAGTGCCAGGGTCCTGACAATTTTTAAGTGCCGTTCCGAGTTATCGAAAAGCGAAGTGAAGAGCTCGTTGAACTCCTGTTTTAACAGCGCGTCTTTTTTAAAGCATAGCATATCAATATTTTGTGCCATACTAAGGCCCTTTTCCAGTTTGTCGAGATAATGTGGTATGCCACCCAAAGTCATATACAGTTGTAATATGTCATATGCTGTGTAATCAATTCCCTTATTTTTTAGAAAATCGGCCGTCTCTTTTGGGCTAAATGGCAAAAGTCTGATTTTTCGACTGATGCGGTTGTGTAGCCCACCTTTGTTACGGATTATTTTTTGAATCATAAATGAAGCAGCCGAACCGCACAATACCACTACTAAATCAGTTCTTCTAGTGCAGTAGTTGTTCCAGAAATTCTCGAAAGCCATAATAAACTTTGACTTTGCAGTAGCCATCCATGGGAATTCATCAATAAAAATAACTTTCTTTTTCTTCGTTCTCAAGGAGTTGATATAATTACCTAATTCGGCAAAGGCATCCATCCATGTTTTAGGAACCGGATTTTCTCTGCGTTTTCTTTTACTCAGTTCTATATTGAACTGATGGAGCTGATCGGCCATATTTCCACCGTACAGGCCCGATGTTTCAAAGATTAATTCTTCTTTGTAATACTGACGGATAAGATAAGTTTTTCCGACACGCCTTCTGCCAAAAACAACAAGCAATTCCGACTGATTGTTATCCAAAGCGTTTTTTAATTGCTTTATTTCGGCTGTTCTTCCAATGATTTTCTGCATTCTATTCAATTTATAATTCGCCAAAAGTAGAAAAAAAAATCACTTTTGGCGAATTATAATTCAATAAAAAATAAAAAAATGTCATCAAAAGTATTGATATAAAGTTATTTGGATAATAAAACGCTATTAAATGAACTAGCTTTATTTTTAAATAGATCATAATAGTTTATACTTCAGCAGAAAAGCTGCTTTGTTTAAAACTACATCTTTAAAACCCTGTTAAGTTTTTTAGCGGCTTATTATTTAGATTATACTTCGCCAAAACTGCTAAAAAAATAGAGTTTTGGCGAAGTATAAATTCAAATAATAATAATAAAATGTTGTAATTGAATATTTTATAAATTTTAAATTAGTTTTAGATGCTTTAAATTTATAAGGAGTTCAAATAATAGGACAACGCATTAAAAAAATCCACGGACCGTAAAAACAAACTTCGCCAAAACTGCTAAAAAAATAGAGTTTTGGCGAAGTATAAAATATTAGAAAGCCAGTCAAATGTTGACTAATACTTGATTTTTTTATTTCGACTGACAACATTCTGGTAACGCATTGTGCACTGCTTCATTGCGCTTCAAATCATCTGCATGATAGCCTGTGTTTGAAATGACCAATCGAAGAATATCCGGATTTGTCTTTTTGGCATCATAATGCACCTCAACAATTTTTGTTTTAAGATTGAGCTCGGCATGATAGACGCCTTCGGTTTTTTCTAAGGCCTCCTCAATATAGGTTTTGCACATGCCACAGCGGGCTGAGGTTCTGATATTGATTTCTTCTCCATTGCTATGTTTATGTTTTTCCTCTGAGGGTATTTCTTTGGCTTTGGGTTTGAAGCTGTAGCGCAAACCCAGATAGCCCATATAGCCCATAATTGGAGCAAAAACTGCCGTGGCATCGAATTGACGAGCGCTTTGGTTATTGCCAAATGGATTGTCGAAACCTAAGATAGGGGCTTTTTGGGTGTAATTGCCCAGATTTTCTCCACCAAAATAAATTTCAAAACCATTTTTAAAATATTTGGTAACCTGAGCATTGAACAATACAAAAGCAGGAGCACTGGCACTTTGTCTGTACTCGGGTAAATCTGATGTAGAGCCGTTTATAAAAGGCAAACGTTGAGGACCAGTAAACTGCGCATTTGCGTTAAATTGCCAGCCTTTGTTGGGTGTTACATAATGTAGGGCGATAAGTCCACGATGTTGAGGTGAAAAGGTTTGAAGACGCAGGCTATCGTTCATCGTTGCCCTTACATCGTTGAATTTATAAGCAAGTCTCAACTCAAAACCTTTGATGATGTCCTGTTGCCAACTGATGAGAAAGGAATTGGAATAAGACTGTCCTTTCAGATTATAAAAATGCACCTCATCTGCCGAGATGTCTACATCGCTGATAAGCTGATTCTCGAAATCGGTGCGGTAAGCATCCAGTGTAAGGCTACCTTCTCGAGGACCGAGTAGAAAGTTCCAGGCCATATTCAACCCATAATTCCAGGCAATTTCGGGTTGCAGCACTTCACTGACAATAAAATTACGGCTGCCAGGCATATAACGCATATTTTCAATGAGCAGATTGGGCATACGCATTCCGCGCCCGCCAGAGGCACGAAGGATTAGATTCTCGTTAAAATTATATTTGAAATTGAATCTGGGAGAAGGAATAATCTTCTGGTAATTGGCAGTTTGCAGCCAGTCGCCGCGCATACCAAGGATAAAACCGATAGATCGTCCTTTTTCTTT
>JBIPOO010000286.1:0-4825 GCA_044379045.1 Saprospira sp. | reverse complement strand
TAACATAGGTCTCAAAACGTTCCCCATTATTGTTGTTTACTATTTGAACCCGTTCTCCTTCCAACAAATTACCGGCATCCATTAGTGCTTCATCAATTGTAATACTGCCCATATAATTGAGGTCGGCCTGTGTAACCGTTACCCTGTGCAGTTTTGATTTGAACATATGTACCAACATAGTTATAGACTGTTTTTGAATTGAATTGGCAAAGATAGAAATTTAAAATAGTAATGCGGAATAGGGGAATTGTATTATTAAAAATTTGTGCAGCTATTCTATTAAAACGATATTGATTTTTTATTAATTTAAAAACCCTTCTCAGAATTTTTCTGGAGAAGGGGCTTTCTTTATAACTAAATCAAGGCTTAACCCTGAAATTGTGCTTCGATTTTAGAACCTGTGTAATGAGGTACCCAGCCGCTTTGATCAATAAAGATACGGATGGTTTTTACAAAAGGATTATGCTCGCCCGCATCGAACCAATGTTTTGTATTGGCTGGAACCGAAATCAAGTCCCCTGATTGTAAAAGAACATTAAAAACAGGTGTTTTTCCATCTTCAAGATTAAACCAAAAATGGCCCTGTCCATCAACAAAAAAACGTACCTCATCTTCGGTATGGGTATGTTCGCTCAGGAACTTGGCACGAACAGCTTCGTAATTAGGCGTTTGGGCATTGATATTAATAACATCTGCTACCAGGTAACCATTACTGGCCATATATGGTTGCAGAACATATTCATATGCCTTTAGAATTGTATCCTGATCGGCATCTTCTGAAAATTCTACAGCTGCTTCCCACTGATCGAAATAAACACCGCGTTCATTCAGGAAAGTTCTGATTTCATTTGCATCGGAAATGCTATGATTTTGTGATGGGATTGATAAGATAGCCATAATGTTGATTTGAAAATTTGAAAATGTGCTGATTTGAAAATTAAATCAAAACCCTGTTTCAAGGATTTAGTTAATTTATTTTAGTGATTCTCTTTTTTAAATTACCTCTAATAAGGTCCTAAATGCTACAAATTTATCCTTGTAACGCTCTGCATGTGCTTTTTGAAGATTGGGTGCATGAAGCGCCGTGTACTTTTGCATAGTGGCCATGTCGGCGCATGTATACTGAAAAGCGTAAGAAATGCCATCACTTTCGTCCTGGAACAAAACTTTTGCAATACGATTGTCCAAAAACAAGCCAGTTGCCATAACCTCGGGAATGTGAACTTCCTGCATCCATTGCAGCCAGTCATTGTGGACATCGAGGTCGATTTTTACGGTTACGTTGTAGAGTATCATAATTTTTGTATCAAGTATCAAGTATCAAGTATCAAGTATCAGGTATCAAGTACTGTTTTTAGTCATGTGAATCATTATTAGAATTTTGTCTAACTACTTGATACTTGATACTTGATTCTAATTATATCGCTCCAGCTCCATTTCTGCTTCTTCCCACTCCTCCATCGCTAGTTCCAGTTCTTTTTTATTGGATTCGTAATCTTTTAACGCTTTATTGTATTCGGCTGTTCCAAATTTTTCGGTAATGCCCATAATTAATTCTAATTTGGATTGCTCTTCCTCGATGCGTTTGATTTTCTTTTCGGCATTCTGAATATTCTTTTTGATTCGTTTTACCTGTTCCTGGTCGTCTTCTGAATTTGAGTCAGATTTTACAGTTTGTTCCTTATTAACCAACAAATTATTCAAAGCCGATTTACCCAGACTAACATCGCGCAGCGAACCATACTGACGTTTTTCGAGGAAGTATTGCAAATCGCCAAGGTAGGTTACCAATTTACGGTTTGCAAATTCAATTACCTTATCGGTCATTCCGTCAAGGAAGTCACGGTCGTGCGACACAACAATGAGGGTTCCGTCATATTCGAACAGTGCCTGTTTAAGGATAGCTTTCGAGAGCATATCCAGGTGATTGGTAGGTTCGTCCATTACCAGGAGATTGATTGGATGCAATAGCATGCAGGCCATAGCCAGACGTGCGCGCTCACCACCTGAGAGTACCGAAACCTTTTTATCTACATCTTCGCCACGGAACAGAAAAGAACCCAGGATATTTCTCAACTTTGGTCGCAATTCGAAAGGCGAATTTTTCTCCATGGTTTCAAGAACTGTAATCTTTGGGTCTAATGCCTCTGCCTGATTCTGCGCATAATAGCCCAAAAAGACATTGTGCCCCAATTCTACAATTCCGTTCGAAGGCTGAATATCTCCAACAATCAGTTTTATAAGGGTAGATTTACCCTCGCCATTTTTACCCATGAATGCCATACGTTCACCACGGATAACCTGAAGTTCAATATTATCCAAAATGGTACTTTCCCCGTACTTTTTGGTCATATCCTTCACATTTACAGCCACCTCGCCTGAGCGTGGAGAAGGCGGGAACTCGAAACGCATACGGCTACTGTCGGTAGTTTCCATTTCGATGCGTTCCATTCGGTCTAATTCCTTGATGAGCGATTGAGCCATTTTTGCCTTACTGGCTTTTGCTCTAAATTTATCGACTAAAGCTTCTTTACGGGCGATTTCCTTTTGCTGACTATCGAAACTACTTTGCAGCTGAGCCTGTCGTTCGGCACGCAATTCGAGGTATCTCGAATAATTGGCTTTATAATCATGCACCTTACCCAGCTCAATTTCAATGGTACGTTTTGTTACATTATCAAGAAAGGTTTTATCATGCGAAATGACCACCACAGCACCATCGTAAGGCTGTAAAAAGTTTTCGAGCCATATAATGGATTCAATATCGAGGTGGTTGGTAGGCTCATCGAGTAATAATAGTTTTGGCCTTTTCAAAAGCATTTTAGCCAATTCAATCCTCATTTGCCAGCCGCCAGAAAACTCAGTTGTCTGTCTCCCAAAATCAGTAACTTTGAAACCAAGACCCATCAGAATTTTTTCGCATTCTACACGCATTGCATCGCCCCCAATATCAGCAAGTTTGTCATTCAATTCTGTCATTTCATGTATGAGGTCCATGTAGGCATCACTTTCATAATCTGTTCTTTCTGAAAGTTCCAATTCCACTTCTGCCAATCTCTTCTCTGCTTGAAGCACCTCATCGAATGCCGACATAGCCTCTTCGAGTACGGTTTTACCTTTTGGAAGAAACATGTCCTGATGCAAAAAACCTATGGTTGTATTGGTAGGATAAGCAATGTTGCCCTCGGTAGGTGTTGCCTGTCCCGAGATAATTTTTAGTAGGGTAGATTTTCCTGCACCATTTCTACCAGTAAGACCAATTCTGTCTTTTTCCTGAATAGTAAATGATACTCTGTCGAGTACTCTGCGGTCGCCGTATTGAACGTAAATATTGTTTATATTGATCATAACCTGTTTTGGTTTTCGCAAAATTACAATTTTGTTGAAAATTATTCAAATAAAACTTATTTCCTACATTAAAGTTAAGTTAACAACGAAACTCCGTTAAATTCAAATTTCAATAATAATCAATAAGTTTTTATGAATATTTTTGGCATCTGACTTGCAAAATCATTTTTTTTCCTAAATTCGCAAAGTACTGCAGTTAACAACAAGTAAAAACTAATTTGTCTTAGGTATGAACGATGAGAAAATCAGCTTGGAATTAAGTGTCGATGAGGTTAATATCATCTTAAAAGCCTTGGGCACTATGCCTTTTAATCAGGTTTATGAGTTAATTGGCAGCATTCATCAACAAGCCAATCAACAGTTATTTGAAACTAATAGCAGCCAAAATAGCAAAGACCTTCAAATTAGAAAAGATTAGTACACTCAGTGACAAAGCAACTGTATTAAGAAAACCCGACCCAAAACACCTATGGCCAATAAACCACTTCAAATACATAAAGAAACACCTGCTCATAAAAGTATGGATTTTTTCTTCCTGAGGGAAGAAGGAATCAAACTTGTTCAAGAACTTTCAGGGCAAATATGGACAGATTTCAATCCGCACGATCCGGGTGTTACTATTTTGGAGCAGCTCTGCTATGCTCTGGCAGATCTTGGCTTCAGAACTGACTTTAAAATTCAGGATCTGCTCAATGTACGCTCTCGTCAGCAACGCTTGGCAATGAACAGTACTTTTTTCGATGCATCTGAAATTTTACCGACCAATCCGGTGAGTTTGATCGATTACAGAAAATTGATTATAGATCATGTCATATCGGTTAAGAATGCCTGGGTAGAACCTGTTTTTGATAACCTGCAGGGCATTAAGGGACTTTACAGAATTTTACTTCAGGTAGATGAAAATATTCGAAGCAAAAAAGATACAGACAGAATCAAAGCCGAAGTTTTTGCATTGTTCAATGAACACCGTAATCTGTGTGAGGACATTGAAAGCATTGAGATTCTGAATATTGACAAAATAACTATCTATGCCGACCTCGACATCAGTTCTGAAATAGTAGCCGAAGAAGTACTTGCCGAAGTACTCTTTAAACTGGAAGAACATCTGAATCCGTCGATACGTTACTACACCATAGAAGAGTTGATTGAAGAAGGCTACGACGTTGATGAGATCTTTAATGGCCCGGTTCCTGTACACGGCATCATAAAAACAGAGGAATTGAAGCCGATGCGCCAGGAAGTTTACATTTCTAAAATTGTTGAAATTCTCTCCGGAATCAGTGGCGTTCGTCGAATCAATTATTTCAAAGTCGAAAAGGATGGCTTTCCTGTCGAAGGCGATGTAATTATGATTGCCGATAAAACCTATCCGGTACTCGACATGGACACCATAGATGAAAAATGGAAAAAACAGGCCTATCCGATTCGTTTTCAACGTGGCAGCCTCAATTATGAGCTAGACCTGAACACGGCAAAC
>JBIPOO010000285.1:0-4832 GCA_044379045.1 Saprospira sp. | reverse complement strand
ATTTTGTGGATCTTAACAGGCTTACTCGTTGGACCGCTTTCTGGTATAACGGTTGCTGCATATTGGGTGGTAGCCGGGCTGGATGAGTCTTCCAAAAAATTATATGAGGCTGCGCTTGATTCGATGAAAGATATCTCTATCGATTTAAAGCATAATGCCGAGAAAATACCCGATGATCTTGAATTACCGAGTTATAAGGAAATGCTCAGGCTTGTTAAACTAAGCCTTGTATTCCCTGCACTCAAAGAGCTCATGATAAAAAAACTTTGGCCTTTTGGTCGCTGGATTGGAAACATCGTTGTTAATTATTTGAAGAAGATGTCTCAAAAAAGTGAAGAGTTACTTGATAAAGAACAGGAAAATCAAACTACGGCAGGAGTTATTCAGATTCAAAGCTATGCGGATAAGATTATTAAAAATACTGCGCTGCTTAGAAATAATATAGATAAAGCCCACAAAAAAGCAAGCAAACTCATTCTCTCTCCGCTACGCTTTACCATGAACATGTCATTGTTTTTGAATGCATTGTCTCTGCTCCTGATCTGGTACTTTTTTCTTTGAAAGAAAAAAATTAAATCTTTGAAGTTAAACTGAGCTGCTTTTCTGAAACATTGATGTTAAAAATCTGTTTTTAGGTCATACTTTTAAATTATTTTGCTGTAAAATTTTAATTTTGCAGTGCGAAACAAAGCGATTTACGAAGCAGATGCTCGGAATATTATTTTACTTCCGATTAAAGATTAAAAATCAACTACTTAACATCAAATCAGTAAAAACACATGTCAGTTTTTCAACATCCGGACCGTTTTGTCAACAGACATATTGGCCCAAATTCAGCTGAGCTAAAAGAAATGTTGCAGTTAATCGGCGTCGATTCTCTGAGTCAGCTTATCGATGAAACCATTCCTGCACAAATAAGAATGCAGGCAGAGCTCGATTTGCCTGCTGCACAATCTGAATTTGAATATCTTCAGGAATTGAAGAAAACTGCTGCCAAGAACCGATTGTTCAAAACCTATATAGGACAAGGTTATCATGGTACAATAACACCATCCGTAATTTTAAGAAATATTTTTCAGAATCCAGGTTGGTACACCCAATATACACCCTATCAGGCCGAAATTGCGCAAGGACGTTTGGAGTCGCTGCTCAATTACCAGACAATGGTTTGTGATATGACCGGTTTGCCTGTTGCCAATGCATCTCTTCTGGATGAAGGTACAGCAGCTGCCGAAGCAATGACTATGTTTTACGGACTTCGCAACAAAAGACCAAAAGACGAACCAGTTACGCATTTTTTGGTTTCCAAAAATGTATTCATACATACACTCGATGTTTTGGTTACCAGAGCTGAACCACTTGGTATCAAAGTAATTGTGGCCGATCCTCATGAAATGATTTTTAATCAGGATGTTTACGGAGTGCTGCTTCAATATCCCGGGGAAGATGGTGCAGTAGAAGATTACCGAGAGGTGGTTGAACGTGCAAAAGCTGCAGGAATTTATGTAGCTGTTGCTGCCGATATTATGAGTCTAGCTTTGCTGACACCTCCCGGCGAATGGGGAGCAGACGTAGTATTGGGTAATTCTCAGCGTTTTGGCGTGCCTATGGGCTTTGGTGGACCTCATGCTGCATTTTTTGCCTGCAAAGAGGAGCATGTACGTCATATTCCGGGCCGTATCATCGGTGTTTCTGTCGATACGCATGGCAACCGTGCCTTACGTATGGCTTTGCAGACACGTGAACAACACATCCGTCGCGAAAAAGCAACTTCAAATATTTGTACAGCCCAGGCATTGCTCGCCAATATTGCTGCAATGTATGCGGTTTATCATGGCTACGAAGGTATCAAGGGCATTGCAACACGCATTCATCGCCTCGCGCAGGTTTTGGATGCTGAATTGAAAGCACTCGGTTATATTCAGACAAATCGCCACTTTTTCGACACATTAAGAATTGACTTAGGCGATGAAAATGCACAAACTACACTCAACGCTGCGGCTTTGAATGCTGGTATCAATTTCTACTATCCTTACAAAAAATTTGCTCAGATTACTCTGGATGAAACCAGCTCGATTGAAGATGTAGCTGCTATACTTGCTGTCTTTGCCGGATTGAAAGGCATGGATGGTCATAGTGCAGCAGCATTGGAGCAGAGACATGCTTCCGTTTTTTCTGCAGCCATTTCCGCTCCAGTTGCATTACAGCGTCAAAGCAAATTTCTGCAGCACGATGTTTTTGTCAAGTACCAGTCGGAAAGTCTCATGATGCGCTACATCAAAAGCCTCGAGAGCAAAGACCTTTCATTGGTGCATTCAATGATTTCGCTCGGCTCCTGCACCATGAAACTGAATGCTGCAACAGAATTAATCCCTGTGACCTGGGACGAATTCAGTGCCTTGCATCCCTTTGTTCCTGCCGATCAGGCAGCAGGTTATCATCAGATCATTTCAGAACTAGAGGCATATCTTTGCGAAGTAACTGGATTTACAGCTTGTTCTTTACAATCTAACTCTGGTGCACAGGGTGAATACAGTGGTCTTTTGGCTATCAGAGCATACCACCTGGCAAATGGCCATACTCAACGCGATATTGCCCTCATTCCATCTTCTGCGCATGGTACCAATCCAGCATCGGCTGTTATGGCTGGTATGCAGGTTGTTGTGGTTGCCTGCGACGAGAAAGGAAATATTGATTTTGACGATTTGAAAAATAAGGCAGAACAATACAAGCAAAATCTTAGCTGTCTGATGGTAACTTATCCATCTACACACGGCGTATTTGAAACTGCAATCAGAGAAATCTGTCAGACAATTCACGACAATGGTGGTCTTGTTTACATGGATGGTGCCAATATGAATGCTCAGGTAGGACTCACCTCGCCGGGCCTAATAGGTGCCGATGTATGTCACCTTAATTTACACAAAACTTTTGCAATTCCGCACGGTGGTGGTGGTCCTGGCATGGGTCCTATCTGCGTGAATGATAAACTTAAGCCCTTCCTTCCAAATCATACCATGGTAAGTGGAGTAGGCGGCGAAAAAGGTATTCATGCTGTTTCGGCGGCACCTTGGGGTTCTGCATCTATTTTGCTGATTTCATATGCCTATATCAAAATGCTCGGTGCTGTGGGTTGCCGACTTTCAACAGAATATGCTATTTTGAATGCCAATTACATCAAAGCTAGTCTAGGTGCTGCTTACGATGTTTTGTATACAGGTGAAAAAGGTCGCGCTGCACACGAATTGATTTTGGATTTGCGCGGCTTTAAAAAATACAATGTTTCGGCCGAGGATGTTGCCAAGCGTCTCATGGACTATGGTTTCCATGCGCCTACGCTTTCATTCCCAGTAGCCGGCACGATTATGATAGAGCCTACCGAATCGGAAGATAAGGCCGAACTGGATCGTTTCTGCGATGCTTTGCTTCAAATCAGAGCTGAAATTGAAGAAATTGCCAATGGAACAGCCGATCAGAAGGATAATGTATTGGTTAATGCTCCGCATACGCTTGCCCAAATTACAGCAGATAACTGGAACAAACCTTACAGTCGCGAAAAAGCTGCTTTCCCGCTTGCATGGGTGCGCAATAATAAGTTTTGGGCTACTGTTGGTAGGGTAGACGGTGCTTACGGAGATAAAAACCTTGTCTGTGTATGTCCGCCAATCGAGTCTTATGCCACTGAGCCGGCAAATTGATTTTAAATTAGAAAGATAAATCATAATTTAAGGCAGTCCGCAAATTCGGGCTGCCTTTTAAATTTTATAGGGGACAGAACCAAAAAAATAAAAATTGCAACTGAGTTTCAAAATCCCTAACCTGCAAATGGTTTATTTTTAGTTTTGGAATTAGCGAACATAAGTTTTAATTCCAACTTTAATTGAGTTGATAAAATCAATAGCAATTTCAAATGAAGCTACTTTACACAATTATTTTTTCGCTTTTTACCTTAGGCTGAAAAACCTGCGTGTTGCTATGTCTTTGACAATCCTTGGGCAGGAAATGAAGTGTTGAATATGCAGTGAATGCCTTGCTGTATGTTTTTTGATAGCTGATTACAATAAACCACCGGAAACTTTACTAGGTTTAGCATTCAAATTAAGAATTTTTTCACCTACATAATCTATCTTGAATAAATTCAAGTCTGAGGATTTTCTACCACTAAAACAATTTATAGTGACATCGAAATTCAAATTTTGAATAGATTCAAAAGCCGCTCTACTTATTTTTTTGTTGGCAAAAATAAATTTTCCATCCTTATAAAGTTCAAAAGTAAAGGAACCAAGTTTAATTTCATCCATTTCATCATCGTAGTAGTTCTTTTGACTAGTGCTGAGATTAGCCAAAGGCTTAGCACTCAAATCAATTTGTACTATCAAGCTTTCTTTTTTACTATTCAGTAATTTGTCTATTTCCGAGCTAAAATCAAAATTAAGCTCAAAAGAAGGAACATTGATAGAGTCTCCTGTAATAAGAAAACGATCGTCTAGCGGAATATTATTGACAGGTATTTTTTTCGCTGTTTTTAGGTTAACCATACTAAACTCCTCCAAGCCTTCTTCATTAACCCAATGAATTCTAACCAAATTACTATCTAATTTTTGAATAAAATTATTTGTAACAGGTTCCTCTTTTTGTGTGGGTAGCGGAGCGAGCATATCGTCTCTAATTTCAAACTTATCAAGTCCAACCCAATTTTTACCATTCCAAGAAAGTATATGACATTTGTTTGAGCTAGACATATCTGCCCATAATACAACATAGCTTATATCGTCAGCGCCATCCCCATTGAGATCTCCTTCATTTTTTAAATGGGCTAGTCCTAATTGTTG
>JBIPOO010000072.1:0-16520 GCA_044379045.1 Saprospira sp. | reverse complement strand
ACCATTTGAGGCAGATAATACCTGTGTGTAAGTACCCGATTGCGTATAATTTTGACCATTTACAAGAAGGCTATCGCAACCCGATAAATTCAAAGTTTGAGCAAAGTTGTTCCCAATTGTCAGATTTAGTGTCAAAATAGAATCGCATCCATTAGAATTAGCTAAGGTTTGTGTGTATACCCCTGACTGAGAAAAGCTTTGGCCATTCACAGTTATGCTGTCGCAAGCATCGAGTGTAACTGAAGCGGTTGAACTGTTATTGATGGTGATATCAAGAACAAGCACCGAATCACAGCCATCGTATGCTCTGAGCGTTTGTAAAAAAGTACCAGATTGAGTGTAGGTAACATTATAAAGACTTAAACTATCGCAGGCTGTAAATGTAAGGGTTTGGTAGGAAGACTGACCAATGTTCAAATTTAGTGTCAAAACAGAGTCGCAACCCGTAGAAGCCGTAAGTGTCTGCGTATAAGTCCCCGACTGTGTGTAAGTTTGGCCATTGATATTGAGGCTATCGCATCCGAAACGGCTAATTGAAGCAGAAACAGGCGCGCAATTGACACATTGACCAAAGACCCAGCCACTGGTATTGCCATTGTTGATGCTGTTTTTTGCTGTCCACACAGCTCCACCCGTAGCATTATTGTCCCGAAGGTAAAGAAATTCAGCACAGATATTACCCGAACTTTTTGACAAATTAGCCTGATTCCCTGCAGTAGATGATTGAATTTCAATAGGAAACCCACCTGTACCTATAGCTACAAAATCATTGAGAATTGTCTGTGTGCTACCTGCCGCGAGTGTGTAGGTGCGTCCGGGTTGTAACTGCAAGCGTCCGTAACTGTGATTTCCACTAATATTTGCATCGGAACGAAAAATAACCGAATTGAAACTGCTGTTATTGGAACTGATGATGGAAGCTGTAGTGGTGCTGTCTGTAAATTCAACATCGTAAAAAGTCAGATTGTTGGCATAACGGATATCTGGTGAACCAGATGATGTCAACCTGATTAAGGATGTGCCTGCATTCAAAACAAAAGAATTGTTGTTCACCCACCATGCCCAGGTTGAGCCAGTGATGGTCACAATAGATGAACCCAGATTTAAGGTAAAAGGATTGTTTGAACTTGCGTAAAAAGCGCCAACCTGCACATTGAAATTATTGGAATTGAGAGTGCCTCGAACCAAATGCATCCAACTATTATTCCTGAAATTATCTGTAAATGACCATACTCCACCAGCACCATTCAGATAGATATACTGATTGAATATTTTACCTGATGATTTTATAGTATTACCACTTTGAGTCGATTCGAAATAAATCTCTCCACTATAGGTCAGTTGCATGCTGTCGCAGAGCGACAGCGAGCCAAAAAGACTCAGTGTATTTGGGCCGGCACCGGAAAGGACAGGATTGTTCAGTGTTGTCCATGTCATATTTTTACAAGAGGCAAGGATGTTTATATTTACTGATTGGCCGGATGCAGAAAATGAATTGGCATCAAAAAAAACATCGTCCTGAAAAGTAGGAGGACATTGTGGGCCGCTGCCTCCGCTGCTAAGTGCCCAATGATTGGCATCGTTCCAGTTTCCGCTGCCTCCAACCCAGTACAATTGTCTTGCGCCCGATACATTGATATTCCAACCAAGATTATTACCCAAATCGACAGCGTTGTTGGCATTGAATTGGGCGCCGCCTGAGGCAGCCATATCTTTCAATTGCACATAATCAATGTTTACAGTTCCTGATGACTTGGAAATAGTTGCTCTTGTTCCTGCACTAAGCGATTGCAAACTGAGAAGGGCTGTACAAGTGCCGTTTGCATTGAGATTAACAACCGTTTGAGTGGAATTTCCCTGAAATTGATAAAGTTTTCCGGCACTCAGCGTTAGCGTTTGGTAATTGTGACTGCCATTTAGCGTTCCATTTCCAAAGAAAGTGACTGAATTGAAAGAGGAGTTATTAGAACTGATAATCGAGGCTGTGGTGTTAGCCGCTGTAAATTCAACATCGTAAAAACTGAGATTATTGGCATATCTGATATCGGGAGAACCTGTAGAGCTA
This sequence comes from Saprospira sp., assembly GCA_044379045.1. GTDB lineage: Bacteria > Bacteroidota > Bacteroidia > Chitinophagales > Saprospiraceae > Saprospira. Next base: position 14,455 of record JBIPOO010000072.1, on the reverse strand, counting down.
AGTCTTATTCTCGATGTTCCGGCGTTCAAAACAAAAGCCGTATTGTTTACCCACCATGCCCAGGTCGACCCTGTAATTGTGACCAATGATGAGCCCAAATTCAGGGTCATCGGATTGTTTGAGGAGGCATAAAAGGAGCCTACTGTGACATTATTGTTGTTGGTATTTACTGTACCCTTTACAAGATGCACCCAGCTGTTGTTCTGAAAATTATCCTGAAAAGTCCATCCACCACCTGCACCATTAAAATACACATATTGGCTAAAGCTTTTGCCAGCCATTGTAATGGTCTTGCCGGGGCTTGTCGCTTCGAAGTAAATCTCGCCATTGTAGCTCAGAGTCATAGTCGCAGCAAATGTAAGTGACCCATAAATCCTTGTGGTATTGGATGATGGACCTGCCAAAGTTGGATTGTTAACATTGGTCCAGGTCATGTCTTTGCAGGATGCATCGGTATTGATAGTCACGGTCTGACCTGCTGCACTGAATGAATTTTGATCAAAAAACACATCGTCCTGGAAATTTGGTGGACAATTAGGCACTGTTCCGCCGCTACTCAAAGCCCAATGATTGGGGTCTGACCAGTTTCCGGTGCCGCCAACCCAAAACAATTGACGTGGCGTGGGGCCGTTAATTGTCCAGCCGCTGTTATTGCCTAAATCGATGGAATTGTTGGCATTGAAACTTGCTCCACCTATTGCACGAATGTCTTTTAATTGCAGAAAGGATAAATTTACAGCACCCGATGTTTTTTGTATTGTTGCCTGAGCGCCTGCTGTAGTTGATTTTATGCTGATGTTTTCAGCGCAGGTTCCCGGAGCTGTCAGATTGGTAATATTTTGAGTAGCGCCAGATTGTAACTGATAATTTTTTCCTACACTAAGATTTAAAGTTCCAATTGTATGACTGCCATTGATAACGCCATTTCCGGCAAAACTGATGTTATTAAAACTACTACCTGTTGAACTGATAATACTTGCTGTTGTACCCGCAGCTGTAAATTCCACATTGTTGAATGTTAAATTATTTGCATAGCGAATATCTGGCGAGCCTGTAGAAGTAAGCCTTACTATAGAAGTTCCGGCATTTAAAACAAAACCAGAATTGTTTACCCACCAAGCCCAGGTAGAACCGCTAATAGTAACTAAAGAAGAGCCTAGATTAAGGGTAAAAGGATTGTTTGAAGATGCATAAAATGCACCAATGTTAACATTGTTATTGTTGGTGTTTAAAGTTCCCTTCACCAAATGTACCCAGCTGTTTGAGTTAAAGTTGTCCTGAAAAGTCCAGGCACCTCCAATTCCGTTGAAATAAATGTACTGAGTGAAAGTTTTTCCCGACATTGTAATCGTATGCCCAGATGTTGTGGCCTCGAAATAAATTTGACCACTGTAGCTAAGAGTCATGGCATTGTCGAAACGTAGCGAGCCATAGATTTTTAATTCATTGGAACTGGGTCCTGCAAATGTTGGATTAAACAAAACGCCATTCCAGCTCATGTTTCGGCAGTAGATAATGGTTTGGTCATTGGTGACTGATTGTCCCGTTGCAGTAAAAGAATTGGCATCGAAAAAGACATTGTCATTCAATGTTGGTACCTGGCTGTGGAAAGTGTTGCCACCGGAGCTTGTAGCCCAGTGAGTAGAAAAATCTGACCAGTTTCCTGTGCCGCCAACCCAGTAATAATCGGCTGCATTTGCATTGAATCCCAATAAAATAAGAATAATTGAATACAGAATATTTTTCATAGGAGTAAGAATTTGTCAAATTGTCCGAAATTTGTTTATTCAATAAAAGTAATCTTTTTTATTTGATTCAAGTAAGTTAATTACTTGTGTATGTAAAAATCAATTGTTTTTGTTTTTTCTACAGGCATCGCTGCAATATTTTACATCTTCCCAACACTTTTCCCATTTTTTGCGCCAATTGAAAGCGCGTAGGCATTGCAGGCAAATTTTTTCAGGAAGATTTGATTTGTTGTATTTAATCTTCTTCTCCGCTTTCTTCATCATGGTATTTTTTCTTCTTTTTAATTGGTTCAAGTCCTGCTAGTACAATCACAATTTCACCTTTTATCTTTGATGGTGTAAAATTGAAAAAATCGAAAAGCTCTTTTACTGTACCCCGATGTTTTTCTTCAAATTTTTTTGAAATCTCACGGCATACAACTGCTTTTCTTTCTGCTCCACAAAATTCTACTAATTGCTCAAGACATTTTAGCAGCCTATGGGGCGATTCGTACAATACCACAGTATTTTCCATTACAGCAATATGTTGCAGCCGCGTTTGTCTGCCTTTTTTTTGTGGCAAAAAGCCTTCGAAATAAAAGCGGTCGCAAGGCAATCCAGAGCTAACGAGCGCAGGCACAAAGGCTGTAGCACCAGGCAGCGTGACAATATCTATCTCAGCTTCGATACAGGCTCTCACCAGTAAAAAACCAGGATCAGAGATACCCGGAGTTCCAGCATCGGAAATCAAAGCAATTTTTTTTCCGTTTTTCAAATCATTGATAACCTGGGCAACTGCCTGATGTTCGTTATAGGCATGATGCGACCTCAAAGGAGTTTGAATGCCGAAATGTTGCAATAGGGGTTTGGAAGTTCTGGTGTCCTCTGCAAGGATATAGTCCGATTCGTTGAGTGTTTTTACTGCACGAAAGGTCATGTCTTCCAAATTTCCGATGGGTGTTGGTACCAAAAAAAGCATTATAAGTGTTGTATATTTGATTCGTAATGGACAAATAATAAAATTTGATTATGTCTTTTTAGAAAAGCCACAATGAAAAATGAATTTCATTTGTCAAAAATATGTAATTTGGCATCTTCTTAGCACTTTTGTTACAATTAAATTAACAACAAAAAACATTTTGAATATGAGATTATATTTTGGGACTATCTCACTACTTTTTATTTCGATGTTTTCAATGGCTCAGGATGCAGGCCGCTGGCAGCAAAGCTGTAAATATTTTATGGAAATTGACATGGATACCAAAAAACATCAGTTTAAAGGTACTCAAAAGTTAATTTATTATAACAACTCTCCAGATGAATTGAAAAAGGTTTTTTATCATCTGTATTTCAATGCCTTTCAGCCCGGTTCGATGATGGATGAGCGTTCGCGAAGTCTGCCAGACCCCGATCCACGCGTAGGTAGCCGAATATCTAAACTAAAAGCAGAAGAATATGGCTGGCATAAAATAAAAGTTTTGAAGCATAATGGTAAATCTGTAAAATTTAATGTTGAAGAAACAATACTTGAAGTGACTTTGGGTGAACCTATTAAACCTGGAGCTGCCGATACTTTTTACATGGAATTTGAATCGCAGGTGCCAATTCAGGTACGAAGAAGCGGTCGCAACAGTGCCGAGGGAATAGATTATTCCATGTCGCAATGGTATCCAAAAATGTGCAATTACGATTATCAGGGCTGGCATGCAAATCCCTATGTCGGCAGAGAGTTTTATGGAATTTGGGGCGATTTCGATGTAAAAATTACCTTGTCAAAGGATTATATCATTGGTGGTACTGGCTATTTGCAGAATAAAAATGAAATTGGATATGGATATCAGGATAAAGGAATCAATCCGGACCATAGCAAAAAAGAAAAGTTGACCTGGCATTTTTTCGCTCCCGGTGTGCACGATTTCTTTTGGGGTGCAGATCCTGATTATGTTCATGACAAAGTTAGCCTCAACGATTCGACAGAGATTCATTTTTTCTATCAAAATGAGGCCGATTTTGTACAATATTGGAAACAGGCAGAGGAAACAATGCTCAAAGCTTTTAAATTTATAGGCAAGACTTATGGCGATTATCCATATCGTCAGTATTCTTTTGTACAAGGTGGCGATGGAGGAATGGAATATGCGATGGGAACGCTCATTACAGGTCGCAGACCTTTTCCTTCTTTAGTAGGGGTAATGGTACATGAACTAATGCACAATTGGTTTCAGATGTTGATGGGATCGAACGAAGCTTTGCATGCCTGGATGGATGAGGGATTTACCTCTTTTGCCTCTGAAGTTGTAAATGATCATCTTTTTGGAAAAGCTGAAACAAAGAGTTCAGAAACAAATATTCACAATGATGCTTATCTTGGTTATTTCAACCTTTCACAGTCGGGCATCGAAGAGCCCCTCAGCACACATGCCGATCATTTTATGACCAATACAGCTTATGGCATCGCATCTTATAGCAAGGGAGAAGTTTTTCTGCATCAGTTGGAGTATATCGTAGGTAAAGAAGCCTTCGATAAGGGAATGCTCGATTATTACAAAAACTGGCGATTCAAACATCCAAATCCCAATGATTTTATCAGGATAATGGAAAAAGCATCTGGTGTTGAGCTCGACTGGTATAAGGAATATTGGGTCAATAGCATTCATACAATTGATTATTCAATTAAAGCAGTTTTATACAAAAAAGATACAAAAGTGATACTGGAAAGAAAGGAATGGACCGAAAAGGAAAATAACGTCAGAAATGGACGAATGCCAATGCCAATTGATCTTGTGATTGAGTACAAAGATGGAAATGAAACTAAAAAGGAATACTATTACATTCCTCTTGACTTGATGCGGGGAGAAAAAGTTGATGAGCGATTTTACGGCAAAAGAAATATCCTGAAAGATTGGTGGTGGACGCATAAAAATTATGAATTTGAAATTCCCCTGAAATTTAAAAATATTATCAGTATTACAATTGACCCATCTAAGCGAATGGCAGATATTAACGATATTGATAATGTTTGGAAACAAGCAGAGTAAAAGGTTAAAGGCTGTCATTTTTTGATGGCCTTTTTTGATGAAATTTTGAAATAAGAAATTTGATGAAATTTTATTTTGGATGCTTTATTTTGCTGCAATTTCTTTGTGGGCTCAATGCGCAGAATGTACCCTGCAATGAAGACAATTCACTTTTATTTGATAATGCAAAGGTTTTGAAATCGGCTGAAAGAAAAAAAATAAAACAACGATTAACTAAACTTAATGATAGCTTATCCATCAAAATTTATTTTGTTTTTGTCGACAGTTTGAATGGTATGGAAAAGGGAATTTATTTGAAAAAAATTTTAGAAGAGTGGAATATTTTGAATGATCCGAAAGCTAAAGAGCTCTTGGTTTTAACAGCAATTGCTGACAAAAAAATAATGATAGAGGCAACTAGGGCTATGAGAAAAAAATTTACCGAAACTGCAGCACTCGATATAATGAACAATATACTTGCCCCAGCAGCTGAAAAAAAAGAATACAAAAAAGGTGTAGACAAAGCAATAGATGAGGTGCTCAAATACCTCAATGGTTACTATTCGGGTGGGGCTTTCAGCCCAAATTACGATCACAGTCTCGATAACAAATGGTACCTTTTACAAAGCTACGATCGGGTTGCGCTAATCATAATCTCATTTATGACACTGATTTATAATGTTTTTGTTTATATGAAATTCCTGTCTAAGCCATTGGGAATTTATTTATTGTACCAGACCTTGTGGCACCTGCTAGGTTCGCTTAATATCTTTTTTTATACAATATTGATAATGAAAAATTTGGACGCTGACTACTCTGTATATATTTTTAATGCGCTGTTGGTTGTCTTGCAAATTTTAATACTTCGAAAATCTGATGCGCTAATGGACTATAAAAAATATTTTAAAAAAATAATATTACTAATTCTTGCTAGCTGGTTTTTGGCAGTATTGGTAATTGCCTATTTGAACTACCCGCAGATAGTTGATTTTCAAAGTTTTTTACCAAATATTTATTTCGGATTTTTATTTAACTTTTTATTATTTTCTTTAGGTTTGTTATTTTTGTTAGGACCATTGAGAAAAAAAAATAATCAGAAATAGCGTTTATTTGCTTAAGCTCTTATTTAATGATTTTTACATCTTGAAAATAAGTTAAAATACAAGCCATGAGACATCTTACATTTCAGCTCCTATCTTTAATATTTTTTTCAACGCTATATGCACAGGCTGTTTTGCCTAAGCCTGATCAGTATTATTCGGTTGTTGATAAAGCTTCTTTACTCAAAGCTGATGAATTTAAATTACTAAGTGAAAAACTTGACTCTTTCGAAAGGCAGACAAAAAATGAGTTAGTTGTTGTGATAATTCCTATTCTAGGCTCATTGACTATTGAGGAATATGCAAATAAGCTATTCAATAATTGGGGCATTGGTCAAAAAGAAAAAAACAATGGCATTCTTTTATTGATAGCAATTAAAGATCGCAAAATGCGTATTGAGACCGGCTACGGAATAGAAGACAAAATTACCGATACGGAATCTGCCTATATTATTGATAATATTCTCAATCCAAATTTTAAATCTGGAAATTTCTATCAGGGTTTATTATTAGCCAGCGATTTTCTTATCAGTGAACTTTCTTCAGATGTAAGTCATAAAAATTATTTTGACACAACTGAGAGCAATTCCAGTAACTATAAATTTAACAAACCTGTTCCTGTCAATAGAAAAGATAGTATCAATCCTTGGATTGTTTTTGTAATTTCTTTTTTATCTCAATTGATTTTTGGCATTATACTATACAGATATTTTAAGATAAAAAAGTTGAAAGAACAAGCTTCTAATATTTTGGTAACAATTGTAACTACTTGTCTTTTCTATATTATTTTTTTGTTTTCTTTTTGTATGATATCATTCGAAGCGAATCTTTTGTATTCAATAACAAATAAAGTTTTTGTTTTAAGTGCTTTATTTTGTGCTTCAATTTATGGATGGCATTTATTGCCTAAAAAAGTAAAAAAAATTATTAGCATAGTGTTAATACAGCTTTTAAATTTTACATTTAGTGCGTTTATCTCTGTGGCACTGTCTATGCTCATACTTATAATATGGGGTTCTTACAATGCTTTTCTCACGGTTAGTTTTATTCTAACAGTGTTTTTATACATTTTAAGTTTAAAACTAAAATTAGGGGATTTAGCATTAGAATCCATTAGTAATGGTTCTGGTTATAATTATACAAATTATAATTCATCCTCATATAATAATTCATCCTCATATAGCGATTCCTCTTCATACAGCGATTCCACCTCAAGTTATTCAGACAACAACTACGGTGGTGGCGGTTCGGGCGGTGGGGGAGCATCGGGCAGTTGGTGATTTTTTTATCAAAAAATATAGATTATGAGCAAATATTTTAGTGTTCTGCTTTTTGCTTTTTTGCTCTTTACAAATTTGTACGCTCAGGATGTATTGCCAAAACCGGATAAGTATTATTCGGTGGTGGATGATGCTTCACTTCTAAAAGTCTATGAGCATACAGCTTTAACTCAAAAGCTCGACAATTTTAAAAAGAAGACTTCCATTGAATTAGTAGTCGTAATTATTAAAAGTCTAGGCGAAACGACGGTAGAAGATTATGCAAATAAACTATTTAATAATTGGGGCATTGGCCAAAAAGAGCAAAATAATGGAATTCTTTTGCTTATTGCAATCAATGATCGCAAAATGCGGATTGAAACTGGCTATGGTATAGAAGATAAACTTACAGATGCTGATGCTGCAAACATTATTGATGCTGAATTAGCGCCTTATTTCAAGAATTCATTATATTACAAAGGAATAGACAAGGCAACAACTGTCATTATTTCAAAGCTTAATACTGATTTAAATACTTATAAATACATTACAAAAACCATTGATGAGTGCTTGGATATTCCTTCTTATATTGTTTTTATTTTTGTCTTATTTGCGCAATTGATTGTAGGTCTGATTGTATTTAGATACTCAAATAAAAGTAAAATGATACAAGAGAAATACAATACCAATGGTATTTTAATAAGAATTTTTATCATCTTTTTAATCCTCGGTTTTCTTTTTGTAATTGTATCTAAAAGTTACAATTATTCAGGAAAGAATTTATTATTCATTTTCTCTTTTTTAGTTAGTTGCTTTTATTACCAAAGTTATCTTTTTTCTAAATCATTGGTAATTGATCTGATACGTACAGTAGTATCCTTGTTTTATGGATCTTTAGCTTCAATAGTCCTGTACTTAGTTACTCAAATCGTACTATTTAAATTCGGGATATTCTACTTCGGTTTGTTTATGACATATGTTTTTATTTGTTTAGCAATACTGCTGTCGGCTTTACTTTTTTATTTATTCAAGACTAAAAAATTAAATCTCAGTACATTTATACCTTCGGGCGGTGGAAGTAGTGGTGGTAGCGGCGGTTCAGGTGGTGGTGGTTATGGTGGTGGAAGCTCAGGCGGTGGAGGTGCATCGGGCAGTTGGTAATAAGATCAATTTAAACTTTACTCATTTTAAGTTTTCTTTGCTACACTTTCCAGGACATAGCTGTTAAATTCTTTCTCATCTGTTTCCATAGGGCAATGTCCGGCGCCATCGAATTTTTTAAGTTTTGCTGATGGAAACTTTTTTATAAAAGATTCGCCAACCGACAAAGGCACCCATTTGTCATTTGTTCCCCAAATCAGGTAAACAGGACACTTTATTTTACGATAATCTATTTCCTGGCCTTTTTTGCTGTAAAGAAATCCTTCAATAACTGCTCTGCCAGAATTTTTGAGCATAAATGGGCGCAGATAACCTGCAGCATCTTTTTTATCTACTTTTTTTCCGTAAGCCGAACTAAGTAGTTCCTCAAACTTATCTTGCTTGAAATAATATGCACCGGCTATGACATCGACCCAACGCAATAGGGGAGGATATTTAAAAATAAAACTCATAACATCGGCGCCAAAGCTTCTCTTACCTCTACTGCGCATATTTCCAGCTCCGTCCACCAAAAACACATGCTCCGTTCTTTCGGGTTTTAGTCCTGCCATATCCCAGGCTACTCCGGCACCCATAGAGTGACCAAAGACAATAATGTTTTCTTTACTTAGTCCAATACTGTCCAATAGTTTCCAAATATTGGCAGCATGTGCATTTGAACTATGGTCGAAAGCGTTTTTGTCTTTTTCGGAAAAGCCGAAGGAAGGAAAATCAATAGAAATTACCCGATAACCTGAATCGGCAAAAACCTGCTGATTTTTTCGCCAACTGAAGGATGAACCCGAAAAACCATGCAAGAGTACCATTGTTCCTCTGATACTGTCAATTGGTTTAAACAATCGATAATGCCATCTTTTGCCATCAATGCTCATAAATTTACTTTCTGCAAAGGGCGGATTTTTAAAATCTACTTTTTGTTGATTTACTGGCAGCAGATAAGGCAAAATACTTAACAGCACAAAAAGTGAAGTAAGTATAATTAAAGTGATTCTTAGAAATTTTAAGACTTTGCGTTTCATTTGATAATCGGTTATATGCTGAATTTAGGTTTACAAAGGTAATATTATTTCATTTATCGCTAATCTGTCAAATACAAAATAACATTCTTTCATCTTTCCTCTTTTCTCTTTCATCTTTAAAACACTATCTTGCAAAAAATTTTGCACAACAGTTCGTTTTAATACTGATGAAGACGCCAAGCCTCGATCTTTTCAATTTTATTCATGCTATGTCATCGGCTGAGAAAAGGTACTTTAAAAAAGATACCCGCGACAGCAACACGCTCGACCTTTTCGATATTATCAATGAGATGGAAGCATATGATGAAGAACTTGTCAAAAGCAGGCTCAAGGACAGTTCCTTCGCCGGGAATCTAAAAGTGCATAAAAACAGGCTTCAACAGATCTTACTAAAAAATCTGCGTAGTTTTCATGAAGAAAAAACAGCTCAAAGCCGAATCAGAGTTCTAATTGATAATGCGGAGATTTTTCAGAAAAAGAAAATGTACGAGCAGGCAATGTCTCAGCTCGACAAGGCGATTCAATATGCTGAGATTTACGAGGAATATGAACTAAAACTTCAGGCCTTGGGAATTAAATCCAGGTTATCTACAAATTTAACTGATTTTGAACCTTTCAACGTGAATGTTTTAACTGACATGGCTTATTGTGTCAGACAAATTCAAAATTTTATTCATTTAGCCGCTGTAAATGAGAAAATTCTTCAAACGGTTAATTTGTCAACATTGTCAAAAACTGCTCAAATTGAAAAAATTGAATCAATTCTGAATGCTGAAATTCATGAAAAAGGAGCGGATCCAATTAGTTCACAAGCTGAAAGGTTATATCTGCATACAAATGCGATCATAAGTGATTTGAAAGGAGATTTAATCACTGCTTGTCGTTTGAGCAAAAAAATAGTTGACAATTTAGCATCTAATGCCTATTTGATTGAGGAGAAAAATGAACTGTTCCTTAATGCAATTATCAATTATTTAGATTTTTGCTGCAGACTGCCTAATTCCGCAAAGGAATTTATTATTTACGTGGAAAAGGCCGAATCTCATTGTTCGATATTCGAACAGCTGCAGCCTAATCTGCTCAATATTTACTTTTCATACCTTGTTTTGTTGCGTAAAGAACATCAATTCGAAACAATGACTGCACTGTACGAACTTAAAATAAATGAATTGATTGAAAAATACAGGCTTGAATCTTCCTATCTGACAGCAAAAGCTCAATTAATGATTTTGGAAGCAAATTTCGCACAACAAAATTATGAAGCTGTCGGCGAGCTTTTACATAAACTTTTAAACAGTAAAAAAGCAGTACCAAAAGAATTTCTGATTGCAGTGCAAATCGTGGAATTAATGCATAACTATGAAATGTATCATTTTGATTTTCTTGAAAATATCATTTTGAATATTCAGAAAAAAATCAGAAAAATGTACATAGAATCGAGATTTATCGAAAATCTTTTGAATCTTTTCCTCAAAGTGGCAAAAAGCAATATTTCAGAACATAAAAGCCTTTTTCAGTTGTATAGAACATCCATTCCAAGCTTTGAAAACGACCCTTATTTCAGACAATTAAACAGTTATCTGGATTTAGGATTATGGTTCGATGCGCATATCAGAAAACAACCTTATAGCTTAATAATCAAAGAAAATAAAAGGACAAATTATTAGTTCTTCTATGCTAATTTTTTAAGTATTTTATTTCTTTTTTCTCTTTTGCTGTTTAAATTCAATGCCCGATTCAGCAATTTCCTTCATTGCATCTTTTATTCCAAATGCCGCAGCATCGCTAAAATCGAGGGTCATTTCATAATCCTCTTTTGAGATTTCAAAAGTCTTTATTTTTTTGTCCATCCACTTTTCAATGGCTTCCAGTAAGTTCTTTTCTTCGTCGCTGCAAAAACTTACAGCACGGCCTCTTTTTACACCCCGTCCTGTTCTACCAACACGGTGTACATAGGTTTCGGCTATCTCAGGCAAATCGTAATTGACCACATAATCTACATCAGGGATATCAATGCCTCGGGCACTGACATCGGTGGCGATGAGCACTTTGAGTGTGCCTGATCGGAATTCATCCAGGATTTCACTTCTGATTTTCTGTTCCTTATCTCCATGCAGCGATTTTGATACAATTTCAACCCGTTCCAAAGCTTTTACAACCCGTTCGGCACGAACCTTTGTACGCACAAAAATCAGGAATTTCTTTTCGGAATTTTCTTTGATTAAACGCTCCAGGAAAAATCGCTTATCATCCATTTCGACAAATGAAACGCCGTGATCGATATTTTTATTTACCGGATCTTTTGGTGATATCTGAATTCTGATGGGCTTTAGGACTAGCGAGTAAGCCAATTCTTTAATCTGCTCATCGATGGTTGCCGAAAAGAAAAGTGTCTGTCGCTTTTTGGGTAATCTACGCATAAGGTCCTGAATATCTTTCAGAAATCCAAGCTTGAGCATCTGATCGGCTTCATCGAGAATAAGGGTTTGAACAGCATCGAGTATCAAATGACCCTGCGCCCTCAAATCGAAAAGACGTCCAGGTGTTGCAATCAGCACATCTACTCCTTTTTTAAGTTTCGCAATTTGTGAATCCTGCTCAGCTCCACCGTAAATCGCAGCTGTCTGCACCGAGGTATATTTGCCCAAATCGAGAAAAACCTTGTGGATTTGAATAGCCAATTCATGTGTTGGGACCATGACAATGCAAATAGGCGTAGCACCTTTCACAGGTCGATCTCTCCAAGCTTCGATTCGGTGTAAGGTTGGAATGACAAAGGCTGCAGTTTTTCCGGTTCCGGTTTGTGCTATTGCCAGTACATCCTCACCTTCCATAATGTGCGGAATGGCTTTGAATTGTATATCAGTAGGCCTTTTGAAAGCAATTTCCTCGAGTCGTTTTTTTAAAGAGCCGACAATATTATATTTTTCGAATTTCATATTTTAATTACGAAGGAATTAGTGAAATAAAAAGCTCCCTTAGGGAGCCAATATCTAATCCTTTACTTTTTTGAAAACAAATTTTTTGCCGTTATTCTTAATGGTTATGGTACGTTCATTTTCAAAATTGAGCGACAATTGCTCATCAAACCTCAATCCTTCTGCCTTCAGCATCAGTACAGAACCATCATCCGAAACTGACCAACTACCTTTTTGAGTTATTTTATTGACATTGGTAATCAGTTTGCCACCCGATTCGAAAGCAATAGTTGCCGTTCTCAATGCATCGGCATTGTAGCTTATATCATCACCGGAAGTTTTTAAAACTTCAGGAACATTCGACAATTGCCAGATGCCTTCCAGTTTTTCTTTGTAATTGATGCTTTTTTTGCCGCAGGAGCTAAGAAAAACAACTGCCCATAAAAAAAGAAATATTGATTTTACTTTCATAACGATAAAATTTATGGCTGCAATATAGCAAATTTTAGAAAAAGTCTTGAATCAGCTCATTCAAAACTTATTAAATTAAATTCAGATACTGGCTTTGTGCAAAATAATAAGAAATTAGTCAGTAAAAAATAAGATATATTCCAAAAAAATATAATTTTGGGATGATTACCGAAAAAATGAAATACGGTTTTATCCTTAAATTATTATGGAAAAAAGATTCGAAGGCTTTCTTGCGCCACATGGCTTGTACATACTAGACACCTTTACGGGTGAAGTTCGTTTTATTCATCATGCCGAAGATTCGAATTTTTTAAATAAAAGTCCAGAAGTTATAAACGTTTCGGCTGCTTTGATTGAACAGAAAAATAATCAGCCAAGTCTCAGTTCTTTCGAAAATGAGGTTGTATCATCCTATCCCTATCTTATTGCAAAACCATTTGCAGATCTTCTGAATGAAAAAGATGCCAGAATGAAATGTAAGCTGATGGTCGACACATTTACAGCTGTGTTGAAATATCTGGCCTTGCAGCTTGCGAGCGAATATTTAAGGGCAAATGACGTAAAAGATATTCAGGTACATCAGACTCTCACCAAAGACTTGTCGCGTCCGCTCATCTCGGCCTGGAATCTGCTCATAGCACGTTGTCTTCCAGTTTTAAGCGACCATAAAGTTACATTATTTTCACCCGAAATAAAAGCGGCTTACGAGAAACTGGAAAGCAAATGTAAAGACCCTAAACTAGTTGAACAGAAATACAGCGATGAAAATGGAGAAATTAAAACCAAAACTAAGAAACTGGGTAAGATTCAGGCACTAATCAATTACAGAAACGGGCTTGCTCATGGTTTCAATCAGAGTCAGTCCAGAGCGCAAAAAGAATTCGATGAATATTACCCGCTGCTTTGCGACATCCTTCAGGAAGTACGTTTTGTTTCGAGGTACACACTATGGCATGTCGAATCGAACCGTCAGGGCGTAAATGGTATGCGTCTCATGGGTGCAAGTCCTACGTTGACAAAGATTGATTTTGAACGCGAAGGGATAAATCCAGCCATTTCCCCCTTGTTTTTGATCAATGATGGCAGTGGCGAAATTCTGCCGCTCTATGCTTTTTTTGATGTTGACGATGCTGTTGACAGTGGGTTGCCCGACCTTGGCAAAGATATTTTTGTATTCGAGGGCAATACAAAAAATACGGTTATTTATCTTTCCTCAAGCGGAGAGCATTTAGAGAAAACATCGAGATTTCAACATTGGAAAGAATTGCTTGCACAAAAACAATTTGATGTTGAATGGGCCGACTCCAAAAACCTCAGCCTGGAAATTCTGAATAGCATCGGCAAATACATAAGTGCTTCTGCAATACAGGCGCTCATTGCATCAGGAAAATATCTTCCTGAGGCAAGTATTCCAAGAAAAGACCTTAATGAAATGCTCGATGCTTTCAGTTACGGAACTTTTAACGGTTTTGTGCTTGGCGGAGAAAGTGGAATTGGCAAAAGTACATTGCTTGCAAAAAAGACTGAAGAATGGCAGTCCGAAGGTCATATGGTGGCCTTTTACCGTGGAAGTGCACTCAATCAAAGTGATATTGCCAATAAATTTCTTCGGGACTGTGCCTTGAAAGTGAGCTATATGGAGGATTTCCTGAGTCTAGCAAATCCATTATTCAGCAACAGTGATAAAAAATGTTATCTTATTATCGATGCGCTGAATGAATATGCCGGTGAACTGAATGAGTTGATCCAGTCGGTGAATAATATTGTGGCACAATCGAGCAAT
>JBIPOO010000284.1:0-4839 GCA_044379045.1 Saprospira sp. | reverse complement strand
ACCAGGCATGAATGGTCATTCCATTTATATGTGTAGATGCAATGCCTGTCGACGCTGTTACAGCAACAAGAATTTTTCTTGCTCTCAGGTAGCGAATGTACTGATTAAGGGTATAAGTTTTGCCCGCTCCGGCCGAACCTGTTAGGAAAATATTTTTCCCGGCTTTCATGATTGAAAGTGCCTTTGTCTGTTTCATTTTTAATTTCAGTAGGGTAATTTTCGTAAAAGATTTTTTTGTCAGTCTGCAAATATACCAATCTTAAGCTGCAAAATCAAGTCAAAAAAACAAAGGCGGATGTGTCAAAATAAAATAGTCTGAAAGACTATAAAAAAATCGCGGCAAAGTTATTTGTAATAAATCTAAATAAATATAAATTTGCACAAGAATTAAAAATACAACCAGAATGTCATGTATCCTTTAGCTTTAAACAAATCGAAAATTAAAGAAACTGCTATGCTGCTACCTCTAAAGGTCATTCAATCGAGCTCAAAGAAAAAATGCTGCAAGAAGTACAAAAAAGGTAAGCGTTGCAAAAGCTGTCCAAAAAAAGACTAATTTATTTATTTATACTAACTTTGCACAAAAGCGAATAAATAATGGAATTTATACACTACTTATTAGGCGATGATCTTGCAGCTGCAGGCTTCGTTATACTAAACCTTATACTCATCGAAAGTCTTTTGTCTGTAGATAATGCTGCCGTATTGGCAACTATGGTTATGGACCTTCCTGAGCATCAAAGGCCAAAAGCCTTGAAATGGGGAATTATAGGTGCTTATGTTTTTAGAGGTTTAGCCTTGCTTTTTGCCAGTCTTTTAATTAAAATATGGTGGCTAAAGGTATTGGGTGGTCTTTACCTATTATACCTCTGTTTTAATTATTTTTACACAGAGTCAACCCCTGATGAAAAGGATGACCTTATCAATAAAAAGGAAAACTTTTTATACAAAAGAACTTTTGGTTTAATGGGACAGTTTTGGGCAACTGTGGCGATGGTTGAAGTTATGGACCTTGCTTTTTCTATCGATAATGTATTTGCAGCTGCAGCACTTACCGATAATATGTTTCTAATTTGTACCGGGGTTTTTATAGGAATTTTGGCAATGCGTTTTGTTGCACAAAGTTTTGTAAATCTTATGCAGAAATATCCTTTTCTCGAAACAGCAGCCTTCATCGTAATTGGTATTTTGGGATTAAAACTTAGCCTTGCTCTTTATACTCATTTCTTTAAAGACACGCATGAATTTGCAAAGTTTCTGGAAAGTGAACATACCGACTTATGGGTATCAATTGGTACTATGCTGGTTTTCTTTGTCCCAATACTAACTTCAATATTATTTGGTTTTCCAAAGTCGAAAAGTAAAGAGCCTGAGAAAAAAGAGTTATAAAAAAAATCGTCGGACATTGTGCCGACGATTTTTATTATAACGATTCCTTTTAACCCAGGTTTGGAATATCAGATTTTGTAATTTCGTACAATCTGTTTGCTTCCTCTTCTTTGAATTTCATAACAAGATTCAGTGCATCGGGTACAACATCTGAGCTAACTATGATAAGTGAGCCTTTCTGTGCATTATTGATGGCATAAGTAATTGCTTCTTTTTCTGAAGGGATAATGGTGACTTTTTTATCGGCCGAAACCTCTCTTACGCCCGAAAGAATCATAGAAATTATCTCTTCTTCTGTTTTGCCTCTTAGATTTTTATCCTGGCGTATGATAATTTCATCAAACATTTCGGCAGCAATACGCCCAATGTCATTATTATCTTCTTCGCGTCTGTCACCAATGCCGGCAATGATACCAACTTTAGGGGCGCCATCCATCTTTTCTACAAATTTTTGCAAAGCTCTGAAACCTGCAGAATTATGTGCATAATCCAAAAGAATGCTGAAGTTTTTGAATTCGAACATGTTCAAACGGCCAGGAGTTTGCGAAGGAGAAGGAATAAAGGACTCAATCGCCACTCTGATATCCTCAATCGAAATTCCCTGGGTGTACGCTGCCAGTACTGCAGGCAATACATTTTGAATCATAAAGGCAGCTTTGCCTCCGAATGTAAGCGGTACATTTATAGCTTTTGAAACACGAATTTTCCACTCACCTTTGGCAATGCTGATAAATCCATTTTCATAAATTGCAGATAAACCACCGTTGCGCATATGTTTCTGGATACGTTCATTGTGTTCATCCATCGAGAACAGCGCCAGGTTGACACCCTCCTGCAAACCGTTTTTCATTTCATACACTCTGTCATCATCGGCATTCAAAATAGCATAACCACCAGGCATTACTGTTTCGGGAATAACCCCTTTCACATTTGCCAACTGTTCTAAGGTGTGTATCCCTTTCAAACCCAAATGATCGGCAGCAACATTGGTCACAATACCAACATTGCATTTTTTGAAACCCAAACCAGCGCGCAATAAACCACCTCTGGCGCATTCCAAGACTGCAAAATCTACCGTAGGATCTTTGAGTACAAACTCGGCAGAGGAAGGTCCTGTACAGTCGCCGGTCATGAGCAGACGGTTCTGTATGTAAACGCCATCTGTTGTGGTGTAACCTACTTTATAACCCTTCATTCTGGCAATGTGTGAAATAAGACGGGTGGTAGTAGTTTTACCGTTTGTACCCGTTATAGCTATAATTGGAATTCGAGCGGTTACACCTGCAGGATACAACATATCAATTACATGGGCTGCAACATTTCGGGGTAAACCGTTGGTTGGTGCCAGGTGCATACGGAACCCCGGTGCAGCATTCACCTCCAGTACTGCTCCGCGTGTATCGGGCAGTGGTTGTGTAATGTCGGTTGTCATGATATCGATACCACAAATATCCAGGCCGACAATTTTTGCTATACGCTCGGCCATAAAAACATTATAGGGATGCACAATATCGGTCACATCTTCAGCAGTTCCACCGGTTGACAAATTTGCCGTATCCTTAACATAAAGCACCTGGTCTTTTTCAAGAACCGATTCCAATGTCAGTCCTTTTTCATCCAGAATTTTTTGGGTAATGGCATCCACATCGATTTGAGTGAGGATTTTTTCATGTCCATATCCACGCCTCGGATCTTTATTCACTTCGTCAATGAGTTGCTGAATTGTCGATATGCCATCGCCAACAACATGCGCAGGGGTACGTTTTGCAGCTGCAACCAATTTATAATTCACCACCAGAATTCGATAGTCGAAACCGGTGATAAAACGTTCAACAATAACAGAATTTGAAACTTTTTTGGCCTGAGCAAAGGCAAGCAGCGCAGTTTCTTTATCTTGAATGTTCGTAGTAATGCCACGTCCATGATTTCCATTGATTGGTTTGATAACTAAAGGAAAACCAAGTTTATGCATAGCATCTTCCAAACCGCCCTCTGTCTTGATTACTGCGCCTCGCGGAACAGGAACTTCATATTGTTCCAATAAAAATTTTGTATCCTCTTTATCGCAGGCAATTTCTACACCGATGCTACTGGTCATACTTGTCACGGTCGCCTGAATGCGTTTTTGATTGGCACCATAGCCCAGTTGACAGAGTGAATATTTGTTGAGACGGATCCATGGAATTCCTCTTGCTTCAGCTTCCATAACCAATGATGAAGTGCTGGGACCCAGGGCCTCCCGCTCTCTCATTTCGCGCATTTCTCTAATATCGGCAGATAGATTATAGTCAGCGCTATCAATCAACGACTGGGCAATTCTAACAGAAGCTTCTGCTGCATAACGACCCACTTTTTCTTCAATGTAGTCGAATACTACAAAGTAAACACCCTCTTCACCATAAGTTCTGGTACGACCAAAACCAACTTCCATGCCTGCGAGTGACTGAATTTCAAGTGCAATGTGCTCAATAACGTGCCCCATCCAGGTACCCTCGTCGACTCTCTGAAAAAAGCCACCCGGACAGCCAACGGAGCAGCGATGCTCATACATACCAGGAAACATTGCCTGAAGCCTTTCCCTAAATCCCGGAATTTCATTGGTAGGTTTTTGTTCAAGCTCCTGCAAATCGAGCACCATTACAATAAGTTTGTGACGACGTACCGACCAATAGTTAGGTCCACGCATCGCATTAATTTCGCGAATTTTCATAATCCCGTTTAGTCTTAGTTTATAGTTTTTAAATTTTTTATCTAATGAACAGCAAATACAGTTACATTTCCCTAAGGTAGATAATTTTTCTAAATCAATACAAATTGTATCGATAATATTGTAAAAAAACTATTGCCCCAAAGATTTTTTTGAAATTATCCAACAAAGGGCTTTTTAGAACTTCGACAATAGATTCATTTTAAGACAATATTGTATTTTCCCAAAAATTTGGAAATGTCTTCCTTGCGAATTACAGCAGCCATAAGATCAGGAAAAATATCGGGGCTGCAGCCGAATACAGGAATCTGTAATGCCGATAACTTTTCTGCCATCAATTTATCATAAGCTGGTATACCTTCATCGTCTAAAGCCAGCAGGCAAATAAATTGAATTCCAGATGCTTTGAGCCGAGCCGCTCTTCTGATCATATCCACAGCATTACCACCCTCGTATAAATCGGAAATAAGAATGAGAATGGTATCCGTCGGATTTTCAATCTGCTGACTTACATAGGTCAAAGCCTTATTAATATCTGTCCCTCCACCCAACTGAGCCCCAAAAAGCAAATCGACCGGGTCTTGCATGTCTTTAGTTAAATCGGCCACTGCTGTATCGAAAACAATCATTTGAGTTTTTAATGCCGGTATAGAGGCCAAAACAGCAGCAAAAACCGAGCTGTAAACAACCGAGGATGCCATTGAGCCACTTTGATCCACACATAAAATCACATTTCTCAGCGC
>JBIPOO010000071.1:0-16593 GCA_044379045.1 Saprospira sp. | reverse complement strand
CCTTTCGAAGATACGGAAGACAAAAAAGAAAATCGTCGTAAAACCATAGAATTTATGAAAAGGTGGGGTTCGGAACCCTTTGTTTCTGAACTGATCCCCAAACTTTTTCTGAAAGATTTTGCACAAAGAAATCCCGATTTGGTTTCATCGATGATTGCTAAAGCCGAGAAATATCCTCAAAAAGGGATTATTGCTGCCACAGATGCTATGATTGAAAGAAGCGACAGGTCGAATTTGATGAAATCGCTCGAATGCCCAATTTTATTTATCATTGGTGCATTCGACGAAGCAATTCCTGCTGCCTTCAGTATGGCGCAACAAAATCTGAGAACAGATGCAATCTCATATACCCTTAATGTTGCACACATGGGAATGTTCGAAGCCGAGGCAGAAACGCAGAAAATACTAAGTGAATTCATCACCAAAATAAAACACTAAGCGGTTCTTATCGTTTTTAATATATGGATTTTAAAAAGCTAATCATCTTACTGCTTGTATCAACAGGTCTCTTTGCCCAAAAATCTTTGGATGCAGAGCTTTTGGTACAATTTAAAATTTCGGGCAGTTTTGAAAAATCGCTTTCCTCGAAAAATCCTGCTATTGAGTTTAAAGCAATAATTCCCGAGTGGAACATTTACCTTTTAAAATTCAATAGTCTTGAAAAAAATAGTCTAATCGGACAACTCAAAAACGATTCGGAAGTCATTCAATTTCAGGAAAATCATACAATTAAACTACGCAACAGACCCGATGATCCAAAGTACGATCAATGGCAATGGAATATGGACCTGCTTGGCTTGCCAGAGGCCTGGTCTTACACTACTGGTGGATTAACAGCATCGGGTGATTCAATTGTTGTTGCAGTTATTGATGGAGGTTGCGACCTTCAGCACGAAGATTTACTAGAAAATATTTGGTACAACCACCATGAAATTCCAGGCGATAGTATCGACAACGACGAAAACGGCTATGTGGATGATTTTAGAGGTTGGCAGCTTATCAATTCAAATGATGTTCATGCTGCTAATTCCCACGGAACCTCAGTTACAGGTATCATAGGCGCGGTTGGTAATAATGGCATTGGAATCAGCGGCATCAACTGGAATGTAAAATTAATGCAGGTTTCGGCGGCAGAATCAGATTTACTGCTCGAGTCAAATCTGCTTGCGGCTTATGCCTATGTGCTCAAACAACGTCGTTTGTATCGCGAAAGCAATGGGGCAAAAGGCGCTTTTGTAGTTGCGGTAAATCTATCTGCCGGAGTGGATTATGGCAAACCAGAAGATTTTCCGCTTTGGTGCGCGATCTATGATTCACTCGGCAAAGAAGGCATTTTGAGTGTGGGCTCGGTCATGAATAACAATGTGAATGTAGATGAAACGGGCGACATGCCAACCCTTTGTCCATCGCCCTTTCATATTGCTGTTACCAATAGCAGCCGCTACGATGCCATGGACCTGAATGCAGCACATGGACCTAAAAACGTTGATGTTGCTGCTCCCGGAGCTGTATATACCTTACGTCCGGCCAATACTTACAATACCTTTGGCGGTACTTCTGGCGCTGCACCACATGTGGCAGGGGCAGTTGCACTTTTGGCATCTTTTCCAAATTCGGAATGGTCCGAGATGTTGAAAACATCGCCCGAAAATGCGGCTTTATTTATGAAGGAAATTGTACTGAACGCTGTAGATAAATTCAGCTCTTTTGAAGCAAAAACCTACAGTAAAGGTCGCCTGAACATTGGCAATTCCATGAAAATGCTGGACGGTTATTTTTCGGTACCTAAGCATACAATGACGCTTCAAAAATGGACAGAAGACCAGTTCTTATTCAAATTTGAAATTAGTACAGCAGGTGATTATACCGTGGAAATTTTCGATATGATGGGCCGTTTAAGAGAAAGCAGAAATTACTTTTTTGAATTTCCGGGGCATTACCGAGATTTTTTTGATAATTATAGTGTCAGAAATGAAATATTAATTGCGAGATTGAGTTATAACAAAAAAAGGATCGCAGTTTTAAAATTTTAAGCGATTTTGAAGATTATATAACCTTAAAACTCAGGAAATCATGAAACTCCCTAATCTAATTTTGTGTTGTTTGGTCTTTGTACTAAATATAACATTTGCTCAAAATAAATCAAATGAAAAATTAAAGGCCGTTTTAATTGTTGGGCCTCAGGAGGCGTCTACCTCAGAATCTATCGCGGGGATGAAAAAAATAGCGACACTTTTAAAATCTGAGGGAGTAGAGGTGCATAGTTTTTTTAATAAAAATACTGATTGGAATAAAATAAAAAAGGCTGCCAAAGGCGCTTCTATATTGGTTTATGATGGTCATGGCAATGAGAATTACGAATTTATTCTGGATAAGGTTATTTCAAAAGAAAAAATTGCAACAGAATTAAAATTGAAAAAAAATGCGCTTGTACTTTTTCAATCCGTATGCTATGGGGCAGGTTCATCAGCTGGTGATGTAAATGACATTGGTATCATTGAAGCCGAGAAAAGAATTCTTAACTATGCCAAAATTTTTGTAAATAATGGTGTAGGTTGTTATTTTGCAATAAATACTGTCGGTGGGGCTCATAACTTCCTCGAAGATTTTTTTGAAGGAAATACAATTAAACAATGTTTTTCAAATTCAACAAAATATATTTACGAAGTGGAAAAACTTACAAAATCATCTATAAATCCTGATTTTATCTTGGGAATAGCCAGTATTAATTTAAAAGGCAAGGCCACAGGCTCCACCATTAGTAAAATTTATAACATAGCTTTTGTTTCAATCGAAGATTTTAACATTAACTCATTAGTAAACAGTCGTTGACAAATTTTATATTGGCTGATTTTTTATCGATACTTTTCTAAAATTTTCAATACTTCCGCTTCTTCTATATTGGGTTTTAGAAAATACATGTACTTATCCTCGATACTGCTGATGACAAAAACGCCCTTATCTGTTCCAAACATTTTACCGGGATAATAATCCAGATAAATTTTTACGTTTCGGCTGTCCAATAAGGTAAAATGATTGTAGGAATATTTGTAATCCTCAATAACAGAGTGCATTCTGCGTTTTTTTTCCTCAAAATTGAGGCGCATATATACTTCTTCTGATTTTTCGGTAGCTCCGACTGCAAAATTGATGTTATCTTTTTCGAAATTAATAAAGCCTTTCATGGTATAATTGAAACCGCCATTGAGTTCAATTCTCGCCAGACTTTCCTCATGTGTCATCTGAAATGGGCCTTTCGGATAATGAGATACATTGCCTTTTACAATTTGAGCATTTGCCGTTGCAAAAAGTAAAATGCTTAGCAGTATGGTTGTAATAAACTTCATCAGATTTTTTTGATTTTCAAAGTTAGGTTAAATAAGCCCCAAAGCTTTTTCAGCATTGTTTTTCAGTGTTCTGCACAGTTCCTGGTCTTCAAAAAGTGATTTTCCATAAGATGGAATCATATCATGAATTTTCTTTTGCCATTCCGAACTTTCCCAACGTGATTTAAAGCATTTTTCGATAAGACTGAGCATAATGGAAACAGCGGTAGAAGCACCCGGTGAAGCACCTAACAGCGCAGCAACTGTTCCGTTTTTGGAATGCACGATTTGAGTTCCAAATTCGAGTACGCCGGTTTTTTCTTTATCTTTTTTGATAATTTGTACCCTCATCCCGGCCTCCTGCAATTCCCAATCTTCAATTTTGGCATCGGGGATGAATTGCAGCAGCGATTCCAAGCGATCTTCCGCACTTTGTGTAACCTGCCCAATGAGGTAGCGGGTGAGCGGAATGTTTTGCAAACCTGCTGCTATCATTGGAATCAGATTGTCAAATTCTATGGAACCAAGCAGGTCGAACATAGATCCTTTTTTCAGGAATTTTGTGGAAAAACCTGCGTATGGTCCAAAAAGCAGTGATTTTTTACCGTCGATGATTCGGGTATCCAAGTGTGGTACTGACATAGGCGGCGCACCAACAGCTGCCTTGCCATAAACCTTCACGTCATGTAATGCTACCAGTTCAGGATTTTTGCAGATGAGCCATTGTCCGCTCACTGGAAAACCGCCGAAGCCATCTGCCTCATGAATATCAGTTTTTTGTAATAGTGGCAGTGCCGCCCCACCTGCTCCAATAAAAACAAATTTTGTATCGATGAATCTGTTCTCATTGGTTTTCAGATTTCTGATTTTCATCTGCCAGATTCCTTCTTCCTCCTCTACTTTATCAATGTCGCGCACCTCGTGTTCCAAAAACAATTGAACACCTTCTTTCCGACACAATATTTTTAGTAAAATTCTGGTAAGTTCCCCAAAATTGACATCGGTTCCTTTGTCAACCTTTGTTGCAGCCAAGGTGCCTTCGGCTGCTCTGCCATGAAACATTAAAGGCATCCATTTTTTGAGCAATTCATGGTCTTCGCTGAATTCCATCTCTTCGAAAAGTGCATTGCTTTTCAGAATTTCGTAACGTTTTATGAGAAAGTCACGATCGGCCTCATTAAAAACAGCACTTAGATGTGGTACTTTATTGATAAAAGCCTCGGGATGTAAAATATAGCCTTTATCGCAAAGCCAGGCCCAAAATTGTTTTGAATGTTCAAACTGTTCGGCAATTTTAAAAGCTTTAGCGCAGTCGATACTACCATCTTCTTTTTGCACAGTATAATTCAATTCACAATTCCCGGCATGTCCTGTTCCTGCATTGTTCATCGCGTCGGAACTCTCGGCAGCAACGCGATCGAGCCTTTCGTAAATTTCGATTTTTAACTCCGGGTCCAACTCTTTTAAAAGAAATCCAAGGGTAGCACTCATTATCCCGGCCCCAACAAGTACAACATCGGCTCGCGATGTTGTTTTATATCGGGGATCAAAGAAATTTGACATGGCAGTTTAGGTTTTGGTTTTGATTACTTATTCTTTTAACAGATTTTTCATCTGTTTTGAAATAAGATCCGTAGCATATTTTGGACTGAGTCGGTATATAAAATCCATAAATCGTGAATCGGAGCCGACTAAGATTCTGAATTTATCTTTTTCGATACCTTTTAGGATTAGTTCAGCCGCTTTTACAGGTTCCAGCATCTTGTATTTTTTACCATTGCTATTCATTGACGGTACCTCAATACCGGAATTGGCAGCAATATTTGTCCCTACTCCACCTGGAAAAATAATACTTACCCTGACATTTGTGTTTTTTAGCTCCGAGTAAAGGGCCTCCGTCATGAGTTTCAAAGCAGCTTTCGATGCGCCGTAAATACCTTGACCGGGCACAGGAAGAAATCCGCCCATGCTAGAGACATTGGCTATGTGTGCCGTGGGTCTTTTGAGTAAGTGGGGTAAAAAAGTCTTAATCATGTAAAGAGAGCCATAGAAGTTGACCTTCATGACTTTATCAATCACAGCATAATCCAAGGCATTGATTTTAACAAAAGGCTGAATGATGCCCGCATTGTTGATGATAGCATCCACCGCACCATGAGCAGCAATTACGGCATCGGGTAACTGTTCCACTGCTTCGCGCTCGCTGATGTTTATATTGTGCAGACTGAGTCTGCCTTCCATTTTGCCCGCAAGTTCTCTTGTTTCCTCAAGGGCTTTTTCATCCATGTCAACTGCTGCAACACGGGCTCCTTTTGCAAGAAGCATTAGGGTTAATTCACGGCCAATGCCTTTCGCCGCGCCGGTCACAACTACGGTTTTACTGTTTACTTTCATAATAATTGTTTTAAAGTGTGAGCCGGCGTCTGGTCTGGTTATTTCTTGATATAGCTTATATTTTAGTAATTTTTTGGATATGGCTTTTTCCGTTCTTAATGTCAAAAACTTTGCAATAATAAACACCCGTATTTAGTGTAGATAAATCAAGATTATATTTTTCAGCACTAAATGAAAGATTTAATAGTCTGCGTCCAAGTGCATCGAATAGTTCAAGTTCATATGCTCCATTTAACAACTCAACATTGAGTTCGTTCTTAGCGGGGTTTGGATAAAACTTAACTTCGAAATCATTTGTAATTGTTAGGTTAGCACTAACATTCTGTACGGTTTCATTCAATTCAAAATTGCAGCCGTTGGCATCCGTAACCGTAACATTGTAAACACCCGAAGTCAATCCGCTGATATCCTCAGAAGATCCAGTAAACCCATTCGGGCCAGACCATTGAAAGCTGTAAGGAGCTGTGCCGCCTGTTATATCTAGATCAATTGCGCTGTTGTTATTCACCTGGGCTGATGCAGTAAGATTGGAAACAACCGTAACCGTAAAGGAACAGAAAGCCTGATTGCCGCTCGAATCGAAACTGTTGTAGTTTACAGCAGTTGTACCTACAGGAAAAGCCGCACCGATTACAAAATTTGAAGTTAAAAGCGGATTTGGATCACAATTATCAATTACTACAGGCAATGTCCAGCTTGCGAGGGCAGAACAGCCGCTGTTGTTTATATTGAGACTAATATTATTGGGACATTGAATCTGTGGCGCTTCAGCATCAAGAACCGTTACAAGTTGAATGTCAGATTTTGTATTACCGTTTTCATCGGTAGCAGTCCAGATTACTGTATTTATTCCGACACTTAATTGTCCGGCATCGTTTACAACAGCACGAATAGCGCAATTGTCGCTGGCCTGAGCATTGCCCAATTGAACATTGCTGGCACTACAGCTACCACTATCGGCATTCACAACAATATCGGCTGGAGCAATGATAGCGGGAGGCGTTGCATCGGTACTTGGAACATAAACAGAATCAACTACCACGCAGCCATTGGTGTGGGTAATTGTAACGCTATTCCATCCTCCGCTTAAGATGCTGTTGGGTTTTGTTGTTACACCATTTTCCCATAAAAAGGTACAAGTGCTAAACATACACTGACAGCCGCTCGATGAAAGCGTTGCAGCTCCGTTGGTATCGGCAAAGCAGGCAACAGGAGTGATTCCTCCGTAACTGATGATGAAAGGATCGTTCAAATAAAATGTGAGATCTTCGTAGCAGCCGTTGCTGTCAACTGCTCTTAACTGATAAACACCTGCACTAAGACCTGTGATATTTTGCGTGGTTTTATTATTCGACCAGCTGAAACTGTGAGTCAGACTTTGATTAGTCAAATTAAGTGTAATATTTCCATCGCTATGCCCATTGCAGCTTGGATTTGCCTGTGGCGCAGATGCGATAACAGCACCAGTTCCGCAAGGTTGGGGACTGTAATTATAAATTCCATTATTTTTGTTGCCCATGTATGAACCCCATGCTATTCCTGCCAAAGGTTCTGCAATATTCAAATCCATTCTGTTCAGATAAATGCCTTTCCAGCCCGAGGGATCTAAACTGTCTTTTTTGACCACATAAATCAAATCGAGGTTGCTGTCATTGTCAATGTCTTCGATGAGTGGGGTAGAGGCCAGGTTTAATCCGGTTTGTACGTTTGTGAGCGATGTTGTCTGTCCATTTACAAAGTCGAAAGCATAAAGCTGATGACGGAATCTTCCACTATTAAAACTGCTGATAGAAGCCAATACTTCATCGCGGCCGTCATTATTCAAGTCGATGGCATTACCCGAACCAAAATGCAGACTGCCGATACTGTCTCTGTAAATTACATTGCCATTCTCTCCATCAATCATCACCTGATAAAAGTCGCTGTATCCTCCTCCGGTAGAGCCTTTGAAAAGTACCGCAAAAACATCGGGTACTGAAGTGCCGGTAAAATTGCCAATAACGGGTGCGGCACTCGATTCACAACCTGCAAAGTTTGCAGTCCACTGCAGCGAAAAATCGGACCCTTTTATTCTGGAAATTTTACCTCCAAAGCTTTGTACGATGATATCATAGGTTCCATTCAGATTTTTATAAATCGAGGCAGGAGCAATGTATCCAATTTGGCTATCGTGCAAGAGTTCAACTGAATTTTGCAATGAATTTCCTAAAAGATCGCTCAGACGACAAGCCCAAAAACTACCACCTAGGGTTTCTCCACCTGTACCATAAAGTATCCAAAGCGTACCATCGTTTTTGATATTGGCAACAATTGGTGAACAGTAAATTTCGGCACTGTCGGGAACAACGGCTTTGGCGATAAGCGCACCGTTTACAGCATTTATAACCATCAGATAACCCTCGGGGCGGTTGATCTCCCAGGCTGGAGCTGCGTGGTCGCCACCATTCGATACCAAGATGTCGGGAATATTATCTCCACTCACATCGGGGATAAACTGAGGGTTGTAGAAATTGTACAAACCACTGTCGGCAGGGTTTACAGGATATGGAAAATAATCCCATAGCAACTGTCCGTTGCTGCCGTTTATACACAACATTTGAGCGCTGCGGCCACTGATAAACACATCACTGATGCCATCGTTGTTGACATCCTGAAAAATTGCCGACCCGAAGACCTCATTTCTAGATGACCTTTTCCATAGCAGATTGCCGTTTAATCCATTGTAGGCCATGATTCCGTTATTGCTGAACTGAGCATCGGTGCCTCCACCAATAACTATGTCTTTTATACCGTCGTTATTTAGGTCGCAGGCCCTGGGTGATGACAGGGTCGGAATTGAATCAGTAAAATTTTGCCAAATTAGATTTTGGGCATTTGCTTCACTAATAAAAATTAGCACTAAGAATGTAAAAAGTAAATTTCTCATAAAAAGCGTTTTTATTTTAAAGTTTATCGGCTTCGATGCTGCTCAGATTAAGGTCTTGTGTAGCCTTATCCCGGCTGGGCATATTCATCAAAAATGCCAGAATCATAACACCTGAAAATGCTAAAAATATAATGTTTCCACTAAATAGATAAACAACGGTTGAAAAAATCGAGGGAACTTCCAAAAGTGCATATCTGATAATTAGGGCGCTTCGGTATGCCTCAAGTTTTTGTTCAAAGGAATCGTCCTTTTTAATCTTTGCCAGCATTTGTTTGAAAAGCAGACTTGACATGAATAATCCCAAACCAATCGCAACAGGTACTATGATATTAAATAGGTCATCGGACTGGCTTTGCGGAGGATTATTATTTACAGTAAAAAACGCCACTGCCATAAAAATTATCTGTCCTGCAAGCAGGGCAAAAAAGATAACGCGCATTGTTTTTAAAAAACTGTTTTGCATAAGCTTAAGATTTTGTTTTGCCATGTTCAACCCAAATTAGTCGGGATAAATCGTAGCCAACATTTTTTGCGATATTCAGATATTCAGTTTTGATGTCTTCAGGTATGGTAGTTTCTCGAGACAAAATCCAAAGGTAATCGAGATTATCACCAGCTACAAGAGCGTATTTATAGTCTTTATCTAATGCAATTACATTATAACCGCCATAAAATGGGCCAAAAAATGAAACCTTGAGCATAGCTTTATCGCTACTGCCAACAAATTTAGCCTTGCCTATGGCCTTTTGCCATTTGCCGCTTTTGTAATTATAACCCCTGTTTTCAACGCGAATTGTCCCATTGGTATTCAAAGAATAAGTAGCGGTTGTATTGTTCAGATTTTTTTCAAAACTAAAATCAAAACGGGCGATTTCATACCATTTGCCCAGGTATTTATCTTTATCGAAAGGACTTACAGCCTTGGCACCATCGGGGATTGAGCTACGGCTACAGGAGAAAAAACTAGAAAATGTTAGCATCAAAACTAATCTGTAAATCATGACATACTGAATTTTATGCCCTAAAGTTACAAAAATAAAAACTTTCCGCTATCATAAATTTTATCATCATTTGCCCAAATCTCACCGCCATTTTTCATATCGGCTATCATATCCCAATGTATGGAAGACTGATTTTTGCCGCCGCACTGATAATAAGTTTGTCCAATAGCCATGTGAACGGTACCTCCAATTTTTTCATCATAGAGTATGTTTTTTACCGGGCGCTGAATTCTGGTATTGGTACCAATGGCTACCTCACCGAAATAACGGGCACCTTCGATTGCAAAAATTTTATCCAGTAAAGCCTTACCTTTTTTGGCCTCCCATTTTTCAACCTGTCCGTCTTTTACCCACAAAGTTATTCCCTCAACCTCTTGTCCCTGATACATGGATGGATAGGCAAAATGTATGGTTCCGTTTACAGTATCTTCTATTGGGGCAGTGTAAACCTCACCCGAAGGCATATTGGTTTTACCGTCGGAGTTGATCCAGATGCGGTCTTTCACCCGGAAGCTGATGTCGATATTTTCGCCTTTGTAATGAATTTTATCTTTGGTATTTAAAACGTCTACAATCTGCTGTTGAAAACGGCTTACTTTGCGCCATTCCTCAGCTGGATTTTCCTCATAAAGACAACAGGCATTGAAAATAAAATCGGAAAATTCTTCGAGCGTCATGCCGGCATTCTGTGCATGTGCTATGGTTGGATACTCGCAAAGATTTCTTTTTAGTTCAAAACGGGCGGTGCGTTCCGAATACAATTTACTGTAGGGTGCCCTGGCCTTTGAATAAAGTTGTTGCCTGCCTGCTGGAGCGTTTTTTGGGCTAATGCTGTAAAATGGTGCACGAATGTGAATATAAGCATCGAAATCCTGCATTGCCATGGCATAGTAGGGGTCGATAAATTCCAAATGCGCATCGCTGCCTTCTTCCAAAGTGATGAGTCCCTGATCTCTAAAATCGAGCGAAACCAAAGCTATGCCGCCTGCCTTGAGCGCAGCGCGATATACTTCCCTTACCAACGGCTCGGCAAGGGTACTCGAGTTGACGTATAATTTCTGACCCGGCTGCAGACTCACACAGTAATTGACCAAGAGGTCGGCATATTTTTCAAGAATGTTCATTATTGATAATTTAATCCCAATATTTTAGAAACCCTCTTTAAGGCTTACAGTCCTGTTAAAAACCAGTTTTTCTGAGCTGCTGTCCTTGTCGAGACAAAAATAACCAATGCGCATAAACTGGAAACGGTCATCGGCAGATGCATTTTTGAGGAAAGGCTCTGCATAAGCAGTTGAAATAACTTCAAGTGACTTCGGATTCAAATCATCGAGATAGTTGCCATCTGCACCCGGTTCGGCCTTTGAAAAAAGTCGGTCATACAACCTAACCTCGACTGGTACAGCCTCCGTTGCAGATACCCAATGTAGGGTTCCTTTTACTTTGAGTCCGCTTGTGTCTGAGCCGCTTCTGCTATTTTCGATATAACTGCAATGTACTTCGCTAACATTACCCTCTGCATCAGTCAGATAATTATCGCATTGAATGATGTAGGCTCCTTTCAGGCGTACCATTTGGCCTGGAGCGAGGCGAAAATATTTCTTTGGTGGATCGATCATAAAGTCATCCTGTTCTATGTAAATTTCTCGACCAAAAGGCATAATATGCGTTCCGCTTCCTTCCATTTCCGGATTATTTTCCACCTGCATGTCTTCAGTTTTACCCTCTGGGAAATTTGTGATTACAACTTTTAGCGGCTGCAGTACACACATGGCTCTGGTGGCCACCTTGTTCAAGTCTTCGCGCAGACAGAATTCCAAAAGGTTGATTTCAATCTGCTGTTCACGTTTCGAAACTCCTGCCTTTTCTATGAAATTTCTAATAGATGCAGGGGTATAGCCACGGCGGCGCATAGCAGTGATTGTTGGCATGCGCGGATCATCCCAGCCTGTGACAAAGCCTTTTTCGACCAGTTCTTTCAGTTTGCGTTTTGATGTGATGGTATAATTCAGGTTCAACCTCGAAAATTCTATCTGTTGAGGTGCATAAATCCCCAGTTTCTCGATACACCAGTCGTAGAGCGCACGATGCGGTTCAAATTCCAGGGTACAAAGCGAATGCGTAATTCCTTCGATAGAGTCGGATTGCCCATGAGCCCAGTCATACATCGGGTAAATGTTCCACTTGTCGCCGGTGCGGTGATGGGCCATTTTTTTAATGCGATATAGAATCGGGTCGCGAAGCAGCCAATTATCGGCATTCATGTCAATTTTGGTTCTAAGCACGCAGGTACCTTCCTCGTAGGCGCCTGTGCGCATTTTTTCAAAATCTGAAAGGTTGTCTTCTACGCTGCGCTCACGATATTTACTGGCTTTTGCAGCTTTTTTCTCAATATCCATTTCTTCGGCACTCGAAAAATCGACATAGGCATCACCTTGTTTTATGAGTTGCACGGCATAGTCGTAAAGCTGCTGAAAATAATCGGAAGCATAATATGGCTCTGCATCCCATTGAAAACCCAGCCACTGAACATCACGCTTGATACCCTCTACAAATTCAGTTTCCTCAGTATCGGGATTGGTATCATCGAAACGCAGATTGGTTTTGCCACCAAATTTTTGGGCAATGCCAAAATTTACACAAATAGCTTTTGCATGACCTATGTGCAGATAGCCATTTGGCTCAGGCGGAAAGCGAGTGTGTACTTTTGCGCCAAAGCGCCCGTTATTGTTATGTTCTACGATCATTTCCTCAATAAAATTGAGTTTTTCTTTTTTCTCTTCGTTTGATGTATTTTCGGACATAATATTTTGAATTTGAAAATGTGCTAATTTGATAATGTTAATGTAAAGGTCTAGCTTCTAATGGTATGAAGTCTAATGTATAAACCCGTTAAATGTTTTCCAAAAAATTCATCACATCGAGCAATGATTCCTCCGGAATTTCCTCCATTGGTATATGCCCAACCTTGGGATAAATTTTTAGTGTTGAATTGTTAAGCATAGCATGAAAACGATAGGCATTGTGTACCGGAATCCACATATCCTCGCGTCCCCACAAAATCAGCGTTTTATTGCTAATGTGTTTTAAAGCTGCAGTGTTGTCAGACACAGGTTGATTGACCAGTTTCAAAAAAGCATCGGGGTTGCCTTCTCTGTTAAAAAGTTCGTAATATCTGGTTATGAGTTGTTCGGTCACCTTGCTTTGGTCGAAATAAACCTGACGAAGGAACTGCTCCAGAATTTGAGGACGAACGACATATTTAATAATTCGACCGAAAACAGGCGTTCTGGCTAATTTAAATGGTATTGGAACATTCTCTTCTTCTAAAAAACCGGCCGAGTCAATCAGCACAAGTTTGTCTACTTTTTGTGGATAACGGTAGGTAAATTCCCAGGCTAACCATCCGCCTAAAGAATTTCCCACGACATGGCATTTTTCGATTTTCAGAATATTTAAAAAAGTTTTTAGTACCCTGATATGATTTTCCATCGAATAATCATTGGCATCGTTAGGCCCTGTAAGCCCAAAACCCATCAAATCGAGCCTGATGACCCGATAGTGTTTTTTTAATGATTTGTTCCATTCATTGAAGGTATGCAGCGAAGAAAATGCACCGTGCAGCAGCAGTAGAACATCGCCCTCGCCTTCATCGCGGTAATGAATCATCATATTGTCAATGACCAAAAAACGGGATGCATCGGTAGTGTATTTAAACAAAAGATCTTTAAGCAGCATACCTTATCAAGAATAACTAAACTTCAAGCAAATTTCTTTGAAGATTTTATTTCTCATCAAAAAAGTCCTTATTTTACATTCAAAATTTTGCGGTTGCCATTCTAATAAGCTTTAATGGTACTGATTTTCAGTATTGTAGAAGTCGACTAAGCTAGCCCGCAAATTTTGAATTGCGATATTACAAAAAACTTTTGGAACATGGACAGTTCCGCTTCAAAAAACTGAGCCTTTATGAGTAAAACAGTCAGAATTGTATCTTACAACCTAAATGGAATAAGAGCTGCCATGAAAAAAGGATGGGCAGAATGGGTGCTTAGTAATAAATTTGATATAGTGGGCATACAAGAAGCCAAGGCTTATCAGGAGCAAGTAGATCTTCAGTTGCTAACCGATGCCGGCTATCATATTTACTGGCATCCTGCACAAAAAGCAGGCTACAGTGGTGTGGCTGTTTTCTCAAAACTGAAAGCAGATAATGTGGTGGAAGGGATGGGAAATCCTAAATTTGATGACGAAGGCCGGGTACTGCGTCTCGATTTTGGTGACTGGACCCTGCTTAACTGTTATTTTCCCTCTGGAACTTCAGGCGATATTCGTCAGGAAGTCAAATATGAATTTCTCGATGCCTTTTACGACTGGCTTTTTGAACTGAAAAAAGTGCGTCCCAACCTAATTATTCAGGGCGACCTGAATATTGCGCACAATGATATTGACATCCATGACCCGAAAGGCAACAAAAAAAGCTCAGGTTTCCTTCCTGAAGAGCGTGCATGGATGAGCAAATTTCTGGAAAATGCTGAATTTGTCGACAGCTTCAGAATAATTAATCCCGATTTACAAAAATATAGCTGGTGGAGCATGCGCTCTGCAACTGCAAGATCAGCAAATAAAGGCTGGAGAATCGATTATCAGGCTGTTTCAAATCCTGTAAAAGACAGGATTCTTGCTGCCGATCTGCTCAACGATGCTGTTCATTCAGACCATTGTCCCTGTGTCATGGAGTGGAAACTTTAATAAAAATCAGAAATCATAAGGAAGAAATTAGCATATAAAAGTGCGGTAGATATTTTCTTCCGCACTTTTATATTGCTGTAATATTCTGCTTTATCCAATTGCTCAGCTCTTCTAAAGTTCTTTTGCTTTCGGCTACCTCAAAAATCAATTTTTCGAGGATCGTATCAGAATCAGAAGCCTCGGGCAGCTCAGGAATCTGTTGATTGCACTTAAGTGGCTCTTTGAGCTGAAAACCGTTTATGTTCAAAAAAATGTGTAGAGATAATAGGCCTGTTCTCTTGTTTTCATCACTAAAAATATGGTTTTCAGTAATATTAAAAAGATATAAAGCCGCTTTTGATTCAATTGTAGGATACATTACTTCTCCAAAAATAACACCATGTTCAACAATTTCAACTAAATAATCCAGTGCCAATTCATTTAGAAGGTTGCATGGATTCAGTAATTACCGCCATATCTTTCAATAACCAATTTGTTAAGATATATGATATCTTTTTTGCTTAAGTAATCCATGAAAACTAGGATAAGGCTTTGTATACTTTGTCGAATCTTATAAACTTTCCTCAGCGAATTGTCTGATTTTGTTTTTTTTGTTTTCTTCGGTTTGGTATGCCACGTTTGGGTCTTCCAAATTATTGGATTTTGAATTAATAGCTGCATCAAATATTTCTTTCAATTGAACAGGGTCGTTTTCTGCCAAATAGCGCAGTTGCTCAATAAGTTGTTTTTTGTTGATGTCCATTTTTTTTATTTTTAATTTTCACATAATAACACTTAACTCCATGATTTCAAATTTAGTTTCTTTTTTCAAAATTTATTAAAAAAATCAAACCAACATTTTTACAATTCCAGAAAAAGCAAAAATAACAATTTCACAAAGTGCACATAAATTCAATTGATCTGCTAATTTTAAAAGTTGCTTGTTGAACACTATTTTTGTATCTTTGTTTCTCAATTGTCCGAGCGATTGCGAAACAGTTTCTCAATTGTCCGAGCGATTGCGAATAAGACCAAACCATGCTCAAAGCTACAAATATATTATTCCTTTTTTTATTGTTTACCTCTTTCGATGTCATTGCCCAAAATGCATTGAAGAAGAAGGAAATAGAAGCTGTATTTGTAGAAAAAGGGCCACGAATCGATGCTCATTTGGACGAATCACAATGGGAATTAGCTCCAGTAGCAGATGATTTTATAGAAAACTCACCGGTTCCCAATACACCCTCTCATTTGCCTACCGAGGTAAAAGTTCTTTACAGCACCGATGCCATATATATATCGGCTAAACTATACGATACTGCACCCGATTCTATCTTAAAGCAACTCAGTGTCAGAGATGATATACAATCTGTTAATGCCGATTATTTTTCGGTCTTGATTGATGGGATGTTTACCGAACAGAATTCTTTTAGTTTTACAGTGACAGCTGCCGGAGTGCAGGGCGATGCAGCAGATGGAGATCCGGTTTGGGATGCTGCCTGGCGTTCGGCTGTAAGAATTGTGGAAGATGGTTGGATTGTTGAAATGGAAATCCCATATTCACAGCTTCGTTTTCCTAAAAATGAAATTCAGACCTGGGGTATCAATTTCCGTCGCTCCATACGCCGCTTCCGCGAAAGTTCATATTGGAGCAAAATTGATCCGGAAGTGAATGGCGAAGTGCAGCAATATGGTGTACTCAAAGGCATTGAGAAGATAAAACCGCCTATCCGACTTTCTTTTACACCCTATGCAGCAGCATACATGAGGGTGGAAGATGATGGAAATCCGGCCACACCTGCTTACAGACCATCGGGTACTGCCGGTGCTGATTTGAAATACGGAATCAATGAGAGTTTTACCCTCGACGTGGCACTTATACCCGATTTTGGCGATGTACAGTTCGATAATCTCGAGTTTAATATCAGTCCTTTCGAAATTTACTATGCCGAAAGAAGGCCTTTTTTTACTGAAGGTACAGCAATTTTTAACCGTGCAGGTTTGTTTTATTCCCGTAGGGTAGGAGCATTGCCGAGTCGTTTTGGAACGGTATATTCCGAGCTTGATTCCAATGAAAATTTACTGCGTAATCCCGAACGTACACAACTCATCAATGCGCTCAAAGTCTCGGGAAGAACAAAAAAGGGCTTAGGAATTGGTGTTTTTAATGCTGTGACTGCTCCGGCTTATGCCAAAATTCAAAACTTCGATACCG
>JBIPOO010000283.1:0-4870 GCA_044379045.1 Saprospira sp. | reverse complement strand
GCATTGGTCAGTCTGCAAATGTTATCGTTACTTCCAACATTACTACGAACACTACCTGGACTAAAAACAACATTTACGAACTTGCGGGTCGTATTACTGTAGTTGATGGTGTTACTTTAACAATCGAAGCAGGTACAATCATCAAAGGTCAAGAAGGTACAGGTTCGAATGCAACTGCACTTTTGATTGCACGTGGCGGAAAATTGAATGCTGAAGGCACTGCTACTGCGCCTATTATTTTTACATCTGTAGCTGATGAAATTTCTGTTGCACAAGTTGCTTCAGGTGATTTCAAAAGCCCTAATCTTGATGCTACAGTTTCAGGTCGTTGGGGTGGTTTGCTTATCTTAGGTAAGGCTCCAATTTCTGCTTCTGCAAATGAAGTTCAAATCGAAGGCATTCCAACAACAGATGCAAACGGTCTTTATGGTGGAACAGATGCTGCCGATAACAGCGGTGTATTGAAATATATCTCTATCCGTCATGGTGGTGCTAACATCGGTAATGGAAATGAAATCAACGGTCTTACTTTGGGTGGTGTAGGTAACGGAACAGTTATCGAAAACATCGAAGTTGTTGGTAACCAAGATGATGGAATCGAATTTTTCGGTGGTACTGTAAACGTAACAAATGTACTTGTACTTAACTCTGGTGATGATGCAATCGATACTGACCAATCATGGGCTGGTACTTTAGATAACTTCATCATTTTGTGTGGTGATGCAACTGACCACGCTCTTGAAATCGACGGTCCAGAAGGAACATTGAACGATGAGCATACTTTAAGAAATGGTTCAGTTAAAGGTAATCCTGCTGCTGAATTAGGTGACTACCGCTCTTGCGCAAGAGGAACTTTCGAAAATATCTTTTTCTTCGGTTTCTCTGATCCTGCTACTGCTGGTAGAGCTGACTTTTCACTCTCTAATCCAACTGGTTCAACTTGTACTACTGACAACTTTACAAACAATATCCTTAACTTTGCTTCATTGCAGTTAGATACTACAGGTATGAATAGCCCTGCATTGACTGCAGTATTCAAAAACGGTACTAGCGCTCATGCTACAATTGTTTCTACTCGTACAGTTGGTGCTAATAAAGCAGCATTAGCTTGGACTTGGGCTTCACAAGCCAACTTACTTGGTGATTTCTAATCGATTTATATTATTGAAACAGACCGGAACCTTGAAATCCGGTCTGTTTCTTTTTAACCTATCATTTTTATGAAAAAGCTTTTATTTGTCCTATCACTCATGCTGTCGGCAGCTTATATGTCGGCACAAAAAGGAACTATCAGAGGTGCTATTTACGATGATGTGAATAATGAACCAATGATTGGTGTCACAGTATTAATTGTTGGAACTACTACAGGTGCTATCACCGATCTTGACGGTCAATACAGTATCGAAGTAGAACCAGGAACTTACGACCTTCAGTTTTCCTATATTGCTTATAAAACAACAACTGTAACTGGTGTAGTTGTGAAACTAAATGAGGTTAAACTTATTGATAATGTTGTTCTTAAAGAAGATGTACTTGAAGCTGCAGAAGTAGTTGTAGTGGCTGAAGCCATCAAGTCTAATGAGGCAGGTATCATCAATATGAAATTAAAATCAGCCGGAGTAATCGATGGTATTTCTTCCGACAAGATTAAACAAACAGGCGACGGTAATGTAGCTGAAGCCACTAAACGTGTTACTGGCGTAACAGTTGAAAACGGTAAATACGTTTATATACGCGGTTTGGGCGACCGATACTCAAAAACAACCCTTAATGGTGTAGACATTCCGGGCCTAGACCCTGACAAAAACACCTTGCAGATGGATATTTTCCCAACAAACCTAATTAGTAATGTTACGGTAAATAAAACTTTCACTGCAGAATTACCTGCCGACTTTACGGGTGGACTTTTAAATATTGAAACTAAAGACTTTCCTGAGCAGCGTGTATCGGCTATTTCTTTTGGAACGGCATACAATCCTCAGGTGCATTTTAATAAAAATTACTTATCATATAAGGGTGGGAAAACCGATTTTCTTGGGTTCGATGATGGTACTCGCGCTCTTCCTGCGGGTTCTACGAACTCCGTAGTTCCTACTCCTTTTAACGGTTTTCCGCAACAATCAGTCCTCGATTACATTAACAGTTTTTCCAAAACATTGGCAACTGAACGTAGACTTAGTTTGCTCGATTTGAATCTTGGTTATTCTTTTGGTGACCAAATTACATTGAAAAATAGAAGAACCGGAGAACTCTCTCAAAATAAATTGGGATATACATTCTCCTTGACATATAAATCTGATTATAAATTTTACGATGATGTAAGCTATGGTGAGTATCAGCGCGACAGAGACTCTAGTGTTTTCGAAATGAACTATGCTACCCGTCAGCGAGGTGAATTCAGTGAACGTAATTTCCTTATTGGTGCTATTGGTGGTTTGGCTTATAAGACACCAACTTCTAAACTGAAAATGACTGTGATGCACCTACAGAATGGCGAGGCTAAAGCAGGTAAATTCTTCATTGAAAATAATTCATCAGCAGTAGGTCAGTCAGGATATGAAGCATTCTCCGATAATATTGAATACAATCAGCGTTCACTAAGCAATATACTTATCAACGGTACCCATGTTTTGACAAAATCGAAATGGGAAATAGATTGGAGGCTTTCTCCAACATATTCTTCATCGATGGATCCTGACATCAGAAAAACAGCTTTCAGCTACGATGGTACTTACACTTTCTCTTCAGGCGAAGCGGGTAACCCTTCTAGGATCTGGCGCTCTTTAAATGAATTGAATGCTGTTGCAAAAATTGACTTGACCAAAAAGTACAGACTTGCAGGTTCAGAGGCTAAATTGCGTTTTGGTGGAGCACATACTTACAAAGTAAGAGATTATAGCATACGTCTGTTTGAAATTCTATTTTCAAGACCTCAATCCTGGTCTGCTCCCGATGCTAATCTTGTTTTAGCTCCTGAAAATATTCATACAAATTCCGTAAACGGATCATATATTCAATCGGGTAATGCCAATCCTAATCCGAATCAGTACAGTTCTAATGTAAACAATTCGGGTTTGTACGTATCGAATGAAGCAACTTTCTTTAAAAGATTTAAGACAATCATAGGTTTGCGTGCAGAATACTTCGTACAGCGTCATACCGGACGCGACATTCAGTTTGCAGGTGGTGACCCTAACGGTAATAATTTGCAAAATGAAAAGGTATTGGAAACCATTAATCTTTTCCCTTCTTTGAACCTGGTCTACAATATTACGCCCAAACAAAATCTTCGTTTGGCTTATTCCAGAACAGTAGCCCGTCCTTCTTTCAAGGAGCTTTCTTATGCTCAGATTCTCGACCCGATTACCAACCGTATTTTTAATGGTAGCTTATTTGCATATTCAAGCATCGTTGAGGGTCAGAGAGTGTTCAGCTGGGACGGAAATCTTAAAGAAACTGATATTGATAATGTCGATCTACGTTGGGAACTTTTCTTCAAAGAAAATCAAATGATTTCTGTGAGTGGTTTCTTCAAAAACTTCCAAAACCCGATAGAGCTAGTTCGCATTCCTGAGCAGCAAACAAGTACCGAATATCAGACCAGAAATGTTGGTACCGGTCAGCTTTTAGGTCTTGAATTCGAATTGAGAAAGAACTTTGGATTTATCGCTCCAGCGCTATCAAAATTGAGTGTGAATACCAATGTAACCTTGGTTAAATCTCAAATCACGATGACCGATCTCGAATTCAATGCTAGAAACAGCTATGCAAGAGTAGGTCAGACAATCGAGAGAACCCGCGATATGGCAGGTCAGTCACCTTATGTGATCAATGCCGGTTTAAGCTATAACAGTGAAGAACTGGGACTTGATTTTGGGGTGTTTTACAATGTGAAGGGTCCAACCCTTGCGATTGTAGGCACCGGTCTTGCTCCGGATATTTATGATGAGCCTTTCCACAGCTTAAACCTGAGTGTCATTAAAAAATTCGGAAAGGATAAAAACACTACGGTCGACTTTAAGGCCGGTAATCTGCTCAACGATAGAATTGAAAGTTTTTACCGCTCCTTCAATGCCTCAAAACAGGCATTCAACAGCATCAATCCCGGTATGACCTTCAGTTTTGGTGTTAGCCACAAGTTTTAATTAGGATAGGATTGGGTGGTACCTACCTGCACAAAACGGTACAAAAAGCTTTTCATAGAGCTGCTCTGTTTCAAGGACGGAGCGGCTTTTTTT
This sequence comes from Saprospira sp., assembly GCA_044379045.1. GTDB lineage: Bacteria > Bacteroidota > Bacteroidia > Chitinophagales > Saprospiraceae > Saprospira. Next base: position 632 of record JBIPOO010000283.1, on the reverse strand, counting down.
ATGTTTTTTATTATCTTTGTGCCAAATAGAAGACAGACCAAATGAGCAACAATGGAAAAATACTAAATGACCCCATTTATGGGCTAATTGAGATTCCCTACGGAATTATTTACGAACTGATGGAGCATCGCTACTATCAACGCTTACGCCGAATCAATCAGCTAGGTTTTACCCAATATGTCTATCCGGGTGCCACGCATACACGATTCAATCACACGCTCGGTGCACTTCACCTGATGCAAAAGGCAATCAGAACCCTGTTGGCAAAAGGCATTGAAATTAGTAGCGAAGAAGCCGAGGCAGCCTGTATTGCCATTTTGCTGCATGATATCGGTCACGGGCCATTTTCTCATTGTCTGGAGTATAATTTGTTGCCAATTGAGCACGAAGAGTTGTCGATCGCCTTTATGGAAAAACTCAATGAGGAATTTGGCGGAAGGCTAAGTCTGGCAATTCGAATTTTCAAAAACGATTATCCCAAAAAATTTCTGCATCAGTTGCTATCCGGGCAATTGGATATGGACCGTATGGACTATCTTACCCGCGACAGCTTTTTTACAGGTGTTTTGGAAGGTGTGGTCGGTTACGATCGTATCATAAAGATGCTTAATGTGCACAATGGAGAATTGGTC
>JBIPOO010000070.1:0-16635 GCA_044379045.1 Saprospira sp. | reverse complement strand
CCTCGGCCAATATCGAGTACCATGCCCGCATTGTGGCGCAAAAGCACATACAACGAGAACTCATTCGTGTTTCGACCGAGACCATCAAAGACGCTTACGAAGACACAACCGATGTATTCGACCTGCTCGACAAAGCCGAACAAAACCTTTTTGGCATTACCGAAAAAAATCTGAGTCGTGGTACCATGAGCATGAGCACCTTGGTGAATATGTCCATAAAACAGTTCGAAGAATTATCGAAAAAAGCCGATGGACTTACCGGGGTACCAACAGGTTTTACTGGACTCGACCGCGTAACATCAGGCTGGCAACCAAGCGATTTGATCATTGTAGCGGCCAGGCCGGGCATGGGAAAATGCCTCGGCAAAGGTACAAAAATTGTCATGTATGACGGCAGTCTTAAAAATGTTGAGAATATCTTACCCGGCGATCAACTTATGGGAGACGATTCTACTCCACGCAATGTTTTATCAATCTGCCATGGACGAGAACAAATGTATTGGGTACACCAAAACAAAGGCATAAGCTACCGTATAAATGAGAGCCATATCTTATCTTTAAAAAGAAGTCGCAATGAAGGTTCCCACAAAAAGGGAACCGTTCTTAATATTGAGTTGCGCAATTGGATCGGTAAATCAAAAAAATTCCAATCGAACTACAAGGGCTACAAAGTAGCTATAGAATTAAGCGAAAAAGAAACCCTTTTATCGCCTTATTTTCTCGGACTTTGGCTGGGCGACGGGACCAGTTCCGATGCTGCTATTACAAATACAGACCAAGAGGTTACAGCATACCTGGAAGGATTTGCACAGGATCGTGGGTTTATACTCAACGTAAGAAAACATAAAAATAGAGCACAAACACTTGCAATTGTAGGTGGCAAGCAAGGCCACAAAGGACATAGCCTCAAAGCTGAGTTGCAAGAGCTAGGCGTTTTGAACAACAAACATATTCCTGATAACTATCTATATAATTCTTCCCAAAAAAGGCTTGAGCTTTTGGCCGGACTCCTGGATTCCGATGGACATTACCTTATTCAGTCGAATGGCTATGAGATAACACAAAATAATAAGTTTTTAGTCCAACAAATTAAATACCTCTGTGACTCATTAGGTTTCAGGGTTTCAATTAACGCAAAAAAAGCATCCATTAGAAGCACCGGTTTTGAATCTACAGTTTACAGACTGAGAATATATGGGGATATTGATCGAATTCCTGTCAAAATAAATTATAAAGCTGCTAGAGCTTGGGCTAGTCCCGTCGATTGGAGGGTAAGCGGCATCAGTATTGAACAAGATATTGTGGACGATTATTATGGTTTCGAAATCGATGGCAATCACCTCTTTTTGCTGGAGGATATGACCGTCACTCACAATACCTCTTTTACTTTAGCCATCACCAAAAATGCTGCACTCGACTTCAATCAGGGGGTTGCCTTTTTCTCTTTAGAGATGTCGAGCGTGCAGTTGGTAAACCGTATTATTTCCATGGAAACGCAGATAGAATCGGAAAAACTGCGTAAAGGAAGGCTCGAGGATTATGAATGGCAACAGCTTTATGCTGTAGTAGACAAATTGGCTAATGTGCCAATTTTTATAGATGACACGCCGGGTATCAGTATTTTTGAGCTACGTGCCAAGTGTCGAAGGCTAAAAATGCAGCACGATATCAAAATGATTATCATAGACTACCTGCAGCTTATGACTGCAGGAGGCGATGGAAAAAATGGTAACCGTGAACAGGAAATTTCTGCGATTTCACGCTCGCTCAAAGCATTGGCAAAAGAACTAAGCGTACCTGTAATAGCACTCTCTCAGCTGAGTCGTGCGGTGGAAACCCGTGGTGGCAGCAAGAGGCCGCAGCTGTCGGATTTGAGGGAATGTGTGAGCGGTGATACCAAGGTTCTTTTGAAAGATGGCAGTTGGGTGAGAATTGACAGTTTATTGGGACAAAAACCTGAAGTATGGGCTGTTGAGACCGATTCACAAAAGTTAAAAACAGCAGCATCCGATTTGGTTTGGGAAGTTGGAAAAAAAGAAGTTTTTGAAATTACCCTCACAAGTGGCCGTAAAATTAAAGCAAGTTCCGAACATCGCTTATTTGGTTCAAAAGGTTGGCAACGTGTACACAATCTTGAGGTTGGTGATCGATTGGCCACCATTAGAGAAATCCCAGAGCCTGAAAACTGTATCAACATAGACCAGGACAGATTATTGGTCTTGGCTCATCTTATTGGGGATGGCAGTTACCTCAAAGGTCAGCCGCTCCGATATACAACTGCATCTGAAGCACATAGCGAGGCAGTGAAAACAGCTGCAGAAAAAGCTTTTGCTGTGATAGTAAACAGACATGAATCTGCTAAAGGGACTTGGCATCAACTCGTTTTTAGTGGCAATGGTAACCGCTGGTCGCCAAAAGGCATCAATGCCTGGTTAAAAGAACTTGGAATTTTTAATCAACGTTCGAAAGAAAAAATGATTCCCAAAGAAATTTTCAGACTTGATAATGAGCATCTTGCCTTTTTTATTCGACATCTCTGGGCTACAGACGGTACAATTTTTACACCTAAACAATCAAATACAAATTCCAAAGTTGCCTTTTCAACCAATAGTACACAATTGGCGGAGGATGTCAGTAATCTGCTGCTTCGTTTTGCAATTCAAAGTCGTATCAGAAAGATAGAACAAGGTAAGCACTATAATCCAATGTATAGTGTGGAGCTTTCAGGCATCGATAATCAATCTAAATTCCTTGAACGGATAGGGGCCTTTGGCTCAAAGCTACCACAGGCGACACTATTAAAAGCATACCTGTGCAACAAGGTTCAGAATACAAATGTTGATACCCTTCCAAACGATATTTTTGATGAGGTGAAGCTTCATATGCGCAGCAAAGGAATTTCTCAAAGAAAAATGGCTAAGCTGAGAGGTACTTCTTACGGAGGTGCAGCTCATTTTAATTTTGCACCCTCTAGAGAACTTTTGGCTGAATACGCCGGAATTTTAGGCTCTGAAGAACTAAAAAAATGGTCTGAAAGTGATTTGTTTTGGGACCAGGTTAAAGAAATTCAAAGTTTAGGAGAAGAAACGGTTTATGACCTAACTGTGCCAGAACAGCATAATTGGATTGCAAATGGCATTTTAAGTCATAACTCCGGCGCCATTGAACAGGATGCAGACATTGTTTCCTTTATTTACCGCCCAGAATATTACCAGATTTTGGAGGACGAGGACGGAAACTCACTCAAAGGCATTGGGGAAATCATCATTGCCAAGCACCGTAACGGTGCCCTTGAAGATGTGCGTCTGAAATGGGACGGAAAATATGCCTTGTTCAGTAATTTGGATGACGATGCTTTTAATAATTTTAATCAGGATGATTTTGGTAGCAATTTTAACAATAACAACAGCAATGATCAGACATTCAGCTCAAAACTGAATAATAACGGAAAAATTGATGACGTGCCATTTTAATTCCCTAAGTAGTACATTTGCTTAAATTATTAATTTTGAAAATAATTAATTAGTTTTTTAAAATCCGATTTCATATCTTTGCAGGCGTTTCTGAAAAAAACAGGCTATGAAAGCATTAAAATCCTTCAACATTAACTTTGTTGGTTTAAAGGAAGGAAAGCATAGGTTTGAATTCCATCTCGACAGAAAATTTCTCGAATCTTTCGAAAATCCCCTGCTTGATGATTTGAATGTTGACGCAGTTTTAATGCTTGACAAGCACAACAATTTGCTTGAGCTTCATTTTTTATGGAAAGGGACAGTTGCTGCTGTCTGCGATATTTGCAATGAAAATTTCGACATGCCGATTAAAGGCAAAGAAAGTTTGATTGTGAAATTTGTTCATGAAAAACCTGAAGATGCTTTTGACCCTGAAGTGATTTATTTGCTAATTGGTGAAAGTAGTATCAATGTGGCTACTCCGCTTTATGAAGCTTTGGTTCTTCAGATACCTTTGAGAAAAGTACATCCGAATGATGAAAATGCTAAACCCGGCTGCAACCCGGAACTGCTAAATTATCTGGAAGCGTTGAGGGGAGATGAAAATGCAGTTGATTCAAATAGTGATTCCGAAGAAAAAGGAAGTATTTGGGACGAATTAAAAAAATTAAAATAAAAGGGTTAAACCTGTATTAACAACAATAATAATATAAAATCTTAATAAACATGGCACATCCAAAGACCAGAATTTCGAAACAACGCAAACACAAACGTCGTACCCATTATAAAATTGAAGCACCAAACGTTGTTGCCTGCTCCAATTGCGGTTCTCCAAAATTGACACATCATATTTGTGGCGAATGCGGTTACTATCGTAGCAAGCCTTTGATTGCAGTAGCAGCAGTTGAAGCTGTAGAAGTGGACGAAGAATAGTTCGAGACATATTCTATTGATTTAATATAATCAGCTCCCATGAGTATTCATGTGGAGCTTTTTTAACTGAATCTAAATGGGATATTCTTTTAAAGATCTGCTTTGGATGTTTAAAAAATAAATCTTCCAACGAAAATCAGCAACAGTATTTGGCCTGCGCAGATAGTAAAAACACTACGTTTGAAGCTTGATTTTTTATTTTTGTGCCGCCATACAGGCATAGCAATCAGAATACCCAAACTGCCTCCCCATACGGCAAGGCTAAATAGTCTCGATTCGGGAATCCTTCTTTTTCCTTTACCAGCTATCGACTTGTCATAGGCCATCAGGAAAAAGGTATAGAGATTGAAAAGCAGATAAACTGCCAAAAATATCTTAAAAAACATAAGGGCCGGCTATTATTTCATTCGATTCCATTTCGAGGCTGCCTGTTTCATAAAGGCAAGTACATCTACGCGTTTATCGGGTAGCATCCCTAGCCAGGCAGTAATGGAGCGCTGTAGCTTGCCGGCTTCTTCTTTTAGGTCTTCATCTTTTAATACGACAGAAATCTGTTGATTTAAGGCCTCGCTAAAATGACTCATAAGCCTCATTGCTTCTTCTGTTCTTTTTTTATTGCTTAAAATTTCTGCCAAATTGGCTATCATCTGCATAATGTAGTTGATAGATGAATTTCTTTTACGGCGATAGTCATCTTCGTTTAGCTCTTTCGATTCTGCCTTGAAATTGAAAACAGCCAGATAAAGACCGTTTGCACCATTTGGGGCACGATACACAAATTGTGCTCCGCCTTCCTCAGCAACTTCAGTTGCAAATTTAGCTGCTTGGTCATCGTTGATATTTCCGATATAATCCGACTTGTAATTGGCAGGTTTTAACACAGGCACTCCTGCATCCTGAAATTGGCCAATAGCATGTGCCCACATAGCAGAATTGTTTGTTGCCGCCCAGGAAAGGATTGCTTTACACTCAGCATGGGCTACCACTGTACCCGCGGCATTTGTCCAATAAATTTTTCCACCCGCCAGATTAGCGCCAAATCCAACAGATTCCAGGCTTTGTAATAATTCTTCTAATGTTTCAGTATTCATAACTATTTATTGTAATCAGGTAAATCTCGTCTTTCGGACGAGAAGAATTTAGAAGTTAGTCTCGTCTTTCGGACGAGAAGAAGTCAGAAATTAAAAGTGAGAAATTAGAAGTCAGAATTTATCATCTTTCCTCTTCATTTCTTCAAATCTTTCCTCTTCATTTCTTTCCTCTTAATTTCTACAAATCTTTCCCGCTATTAAAAAACAACTCTCACATTTGGCAACCAGCGTTTAATCTGATTTTTGTGGTATTCGTCAATCGGATTACCTTCCAGTTCCAAACGTTCCAGGTGTTTCATATTGCCAACAGCAGCAGGCAACTCTGTTAGATGATTTCTGTCCAGCATCAGTTCTTTCAGTGTATTGATTTCCGAAAGTTGTTTGATGGTTTTATTCCAGTCTATATCAATTTTAATTTCTTCTTCTTTTTCTTCAAAGGTAATCGGATCGAAGCCCATAATGACACTCGAGTTTAACTCGAGAATTTCAAGAGATGGAAAGGCCGAGAGGTCAGAAGGCAATGAATGGATTGGATTTCCACTTAGGTTCAGGTGACGCAGGCTCTTCATTTTACTCATTCCCTCGGGCAAACCTACAATTTTATTCGATTGAAGGTCGAGGTCGTATAAGTTTTTCAATTTGGTTATTTCTACTGGTACAGCAGTGATGGCATTTTCTTCAAGGTCCAATGCTCGCAGTTCTTTCAATTCGCCTATCGAAACGGGCAATTTTGACAGCTGGAAATTCATTTCTACATCCAAAATTCTGAGTGTTTTTATTTTGCCAATTGATTCAGGCAATGTTTTTAATTGATTGGATCCCAGATGCAGTAACTCAAGATTGACATTGTTTGCCAAAAGCTCAATATTTGATGGAATAGCGCTTAGCTTATTTTCTCTAAGCCAAAGCTCGCGAAGGGTAGCAATTTTGGCAATAACAGGAAAGGATTTTTCTAAATCGATGCCGGGGTTTCCTGTGAGCGATAATATTTCAAGATGTTTCAGTTCACTGAGGAATTCAGGAATAGCTTTTAAGTCATTGTTATCTAGCTTCAGCTCCTGAAGATTGACCAGTTTTTTGATATTTTCGGGTAGTTCTTTCAATTTTCTGCCCGACAAATTAAGTCGGTGTACTTTATCAGCAGATTTTAATGCATCCTCTATCGAATTAAAAATCGGCGCATCATGCAGATCTATTTCTTCCATCGGCTGTGCAATAAGAGTAGCTGTAATTACACTGAAAATAATAGATAAAATATTGTTTTTCATGGCATTAAAATTTGGGGGTTTAATAAGAACTTATGTTATTTTTTGGCTTTTTTACGGCTCTGTAAATGGCATATCCAATTAGAAAAAGTCCTCCAAGTGCAAAGATTGCAGCACTCACCAGCACAACATAGGACAAGACTACTTGTCCGCTACATCCCAAGGAACAAGAAAGTATTGACAGAAAAAAAGCAATAAATAAGGCAAGCAATGCCAGCATAAAAAAGATGAAAAATGCAGCCACCGGATTTAAATTATCTAAACCAAAGCTACTGCGCAATTGCTTTTTGCGTTTCGACAAGTGTTTTCCAATAAATTTTCTGATTTTCTTTTCTGCTTTGGCAATTGGTTTTACAGGTGCAACGGAAGCCGTTTCAATATTTTTAGCATCGCTTACAGATAATATCTGGACAGATTGATTGCCCAAATGGAGCCACAGCACAGATAAACTCAGATATATGATTGCTTTTTTTAACCTTCTATTGCCAAATTTATAACTAAAGGAGCAACAAGCAGCTACTGCGACTGCAAATAACCAAATGAATAAGGCTAAGGAAAATGTAAATTCCGGCAGAAAAAGCCCAATTTCAAAGAATAGGACACCGCTGAAAAGACTCAGCAGAAAAATAAGCCATCTTGCTGTCCTCGCGTTGGCAGCAGCCCAATGAGAAATGTTTTTAAGAGGGTAGTCCATAAATTGTGGGAATACTTCTGTCAGATTATTTCTTCGTCTTCATATTCGGCCGAATCTCCAATAAAGCGCCCAAGTAATTTTCCAGTAGATTGCCGCATTTCTGAAAATCTATACATTACTTCATCTATAAATGGTCGATCTATAAGTTTTTGAATATCATTCAACCCCTTTATTTTGTCTGACTCTCTGAATTTAAATGCCTGTTCGTACAAACCGTCTTCAAATTTAACCATGAAACGAAGCCCCTGATGAAAAACTGTTACCTTGCAGGCGTCGTTCTCTATATAACCAACTATTCTCATTTTTATAGAAATATTTTGACTGCTAAGTTAATCAGATTTTTAATCAAATTTCATAAATGAGCAATACTTTAAAAAAAACAGCTGTCACTTTTTGCAACAGCTGTTAAATAATTTATCTAACAATAATTACCCTGCGGCGTGGACGCGATAGCGGTCGTATTACGCGATACCTCAATGGAGGTTTAGGTGCATGGACATTGGCTACCTGTTTGCGACGGCGGATGGGTCGTAAAATTAGCCAAAAAAATCCTGCAATCAGTATTACGGAAAGCACCACGATGAAAATAATAAATCCTGTTGGTAATGCTGATGATGAGACCTTTGCATGACTTACAGCGGCAGCAGCTTTAGCAATCAAACCTAGATTGAAAAGGGAAAGTAAAAATATTTTTTTCATAAATATTAAAATTTTAGTGTGATTAAGTTATAGACTAGAGGAATTTGAAATGGTTTAATTACTCAACATACTTATTTATTCTTCATAATAAAATCTTCCTTACTTTTTATTTGACTAAGAATGCTATTTTTGCGTCGCTTATTAGAATAAATGTACCTCAGCGACCTGTATAAAAAGAGTTATTCCGGTGTCGACCGCGAAATTTGGATGCTTGCCCTTGTTTCCTTTGTGAATAGGGTAGGGTCGATGGTACTCCCTTTTTTGACAATTTATCTAAGCTCAGTCAAAAATTATAGCCTCAGCCTCACTGGTCTTGTAATGATGGGTTATGGCATTGGTTCCTTTTTCGGGAATTGGGCAGGAGGCATACTCAGCGATCGAATCGGCCCTTTCAGGCTGCAGCTCATGAGTTTGCTAAGCAGCGGACTTGCACTTTATGTATTGCTTTGGCTGGATAGTCCACTGAGTATAGCAGTTGGTCTTTTTTGCTGCAGTTTTTTGGCAGATGCATTCAGGCCAGCCAATATGGCCTCTGTTGCTGCTTTGGCATCTGATCAGTCACGTACAAAGGCAGTAGGTGTTACACGCCTGGCATTCAATCTAGGTTTCTCGGCGGGCCCTGCACTTGGCGGGCTTATAGCAGTAAGTCTTGGCTATAATTGGTTATTTATTATCGATGGCAGCAGTTGCATTTTGGCAGGCTTTATATTTTTTCTTTTTTTTAGAAAGCAGATTCTGTCTGAACATCGTTCAAAGAAAAAATTAATTGATGAAAGTGAGGAGCAACCTCACATGAGGCACTTGTTCCGAGATAGACCCTTTCTTGTTTTTATGTTGCTCATGTTTGTTTACGGGGTTATTTTTATGCAGTTTTTTAGTTCCGTACCAGTTTTTTTTAAGAATAAGTTGCTGTATACCGAGGACTTTATTGGAATTTTAATGGCATTAAACGGGCTCCTGGTTGTAATAATAGAACTTCCTGTCCTCCATTTAATCGAGAAAAAAGGCCAAATGCACATGATGGCTCTGGGTACGCTCATGGTAGGAATTGCCTTTTTGTTGCTGCTGCCGGGGAAATTTATAATTTTTGCATTTTTAGCAACATTGATGTTTACTTTAGGCGAGGTATTCAGCCTACCCTTCGCAACAACCGTTGTATTGAACCGAAGTTCAGAAAAAATGCGCGCAAGATATATGGCATTTTATGGTATGACCTTTAGCCTCTGTCATATCGCTGCACCTGTTTTTGGGATGTTTATAGCGGATAATTTTAGTTTTACAGCGCTATGGATCATTCTGGCCATCTTAATGCTGTTATGCTCCTGGGCACTTTACTCCCTGAGAAAATTTACACAATAAAAAAAACGGCAGATTGCTCCACCGTTTTACTTTATTCACTTTTATAACCCAATTTTCTTGTCTTAATTAACTCCAAGGTCTGAAAATACTGTAACGTCTCTATTAACGAACACCCCTTCGCTGTTGATGAAATATACTTCTTTGCTAGTTTTTGCATAACTTATTCTTGTTTTTCTGCTGATTTCATCGTACTTTGAACGGACTTTAATTTCCTCAACTGTTATTTCAAGATCTTTCGAAACACAAAATTCTTTGAGCGTTTCATAGTTGTACTGTCCAATATCTATTTTGGAAATTAGCTTACCCTGTTTGTTGAAAGTTGCAGCATAAAAGTTTTTCGGACCCCTGAAATTTCCATCTCGGGAATAAATTACTGCATCGAATTTCTCAGCACTTTTAATCAAAGCTTCCGCCATAAAGTCATCCGGCCCCATCCGGCTCATCATTCCTTCTTTAATTTCGGGGAGAATCGCAGCAAAGGATCTGCCGAGGTAATTTGATTCATCTTTAGTACCGATTTCGGGTCTGCGTTCAGATGTCGTTACCTGAGGTTTTTCGAAACGGATGGAATAGGGGAACGCTACTTCGTCAAACTTTTCGATAAATTTTTGATACGTAGGATCGACAGGCAATCTTTTCGCTACGGGTTTTTTATAAACAATCTTTGATGGAGCTTCAGGATTGGGAGTAATTTTTGAAACAGCAAATGAGCTTAATAAAGCTAAGGCAGTCAGGGGGAGCACAATTCTTAGAATTTTCATGATAATGCGGATTTAATTGTATGAAACTTTTTACGATTTATTAGATGCAGCCAAAAACAAAATTGGTGTGTTGCATCAGACGTTTTATTACTAATACGTAAAAGGTAAAAAAATGACATCTTATTTGACGCATTAACAAAATAATAACACAAAAGCAGTCTTTTTTAATTTTTAGATAGTTCGTTCTGTAATTCATTACAATCATCTTCACCAGCATGTGGAAAATGTTGTTTCAATTGTTCCCCGCTTAGTCTTATTGCTTCTTTCAATCCGCTTAAAAATTCAGACTTTTTGAAGTGATTGGCAAGCATGTTCTTCATCTCTTCCCAAAAAGTTTCAGATACAACACTATTTATACCTTTATCGGCAACAATAGAAAATTTGTGCGATTCATAGGCAATATAAAATAAGATACCATTATGCAGTTGGGTGCGGTATATGCCCAATTCTTTAAACAGTTCAGTGGCGCGTTCAAAGCTGTCGCCCTTACAAACTGCTTCAACATGAACTCTAATTTCGCCCGATGTCTGATACTCGGCGCTATCAATAGCCTTTACAATTTCTGACTCTTCTTCATTGCTAAAAATAAATTTTTTGCGCTTATTGAATATTCCCATAGTATTCGGTTTTGTAAATGAGTTGGCAATTTATCAATAATTGAAACATTTTTAAAATAAAAAAGCAGCCTTTTGAGCTGCTGTTTTATCGAATTAGTATTCTTCATCATTGAACATGAAGTCACCTTTGGTAGGATAGTCATCCCAAATATCTTCGATGCCTTCGTAGAGTTCGTCTTCATCATCGAGTCCCTGAAGATTTTCAATTACCTCGATCGGAGCCCCCGAACGGATAGCAAAATCAATCAACTCGTCCCGAGTAGCGGGCCAAGGTGCATCCTGAAGGTATGATGCGAGTTCCAAAGTCCAGTACATAACCGTTCTTTTTTTATGGTTGAAAAATAATTTAATAATAAAGTCTGCTTACATTAAGCCTGCAAAAGTAATTTATTAATTCAGTTTTTACAATTTTAATTCAATTATGTAAAATAATTTTAAAGTTTGAGTTTTCTGAACAATTCCCATATTACGATTCCCATACTTACGGAAATATTCAGCGAATGTTTAGTGCCGAACTGTGGGATTTCGATACAAGCATCTGATATATTCATCACTTCATCCGATACACCGTCAACCTCATTGCCGAAAATAATACAGATAGGCTTTTCACTCCAAACAAAATTCTGAAGTAAAATACTACCTTCGGCTTGTTCTACCGCACAGATCTGGTAGCCATGCTCCCTATAATACTGAACAGCAGCTATCGTATTGGCAAAATAAATCCAATCGACGGTCTGATCTGCACCAAGTGCTGTTTTTAGAATCTCTCGATGTGGTGGTTGTGCGCTGATACCGCACAATGCTATAGAATGAAGCGCAAAAGCATCGGCAGTACGGAATGCCGATCCCACATTGAGTGCAGAACGTACATTGTCGAGCAAAAGTACCAGAGGTGTTTTTTTTATTTGCTTAAACGCTTCGCTGTTTAACCGTTCAAGCTCATACATTGATTTTTTTTGCATAATAATTTCAATTTAATGGCAAAAATAGTTTAGTATTATCTTTATTTTGCCAAAGCTTGGTTATTTAATGTTGCGCATATATTATCAGGGCTCTTTCATAAGTTAAATTATGAATCCATGTCCAGCGCATTTCGATAAACCTGTTTTCTGTTCATAACAGAATTGCTACTTTTTTTACCAAATTGAGCTGTAGGTCTATTCCCATCCGGCACTAAATTATTTTTCAAAGTTATAAAAAATAGCTAACTTTCGCGGTAATTACAATTTGAACATCAAAATTAAAATCAAATGAAACAGAATATTCTTGAGCGTTTTTTACGCTATGTCAAGGTTGATACCATGTCTGAATTTGGCGTTGAAAAAATTCCAAGTACCGATAAACAATGGGTATTGGCCAATCAAATAGTAGAAGAACTGAATCATATCGGTCTTTCTGATGTGACCATCGACGAACATTGTTATATTATGGCAACCTTGCCCTCCAATATCGACAAAAAGGTACCTGTAATCGGTTTTGTAGCACATGTCGACACCTCGCCCGATTTTAAGGCAGATAAAGTAAACCCTAAAATTTGGGAAAATTATCATGGTGGAGAACTGCAGTTAAATGCTGATCATAATATAATGCTTCGCCCGATTGAATTTCCGGAATTGGCCGACGTCAAAGGGCACACCCTAATCACAACCGATGGCACAACTTTGCTTGGCGCCGACGATAAGGCTGGAGTCACAGAAATAGTTTCAGCCATGGAATACCTGCTTGCTCATCCGGAGATCAAACATGGCACCATTCGCATCTGCTTTACTCCAGATGAGGAAGTAGGCCGCGGTGCCGATTTGTTCGATGTTGCAAAATTCGGCGCTGAATGGGCTTACACCATGGATGGATCTTCACTTGGTGAACTGGAATATGAGAATTTTAATGCAGCTTACGCACTCGTAAAAGTACAGGGTAAAAGTGTTCACCCCGGCTATGCAAAAGATAAAATGATCAATGCCAATTCATTGGCTGCCGATTTTATCCGTCATATGCCATTGGATGAAGTACCTGAAAAAACAGCTGGTTATGAAGGGTTTTATCACCTCAACAACATGAAAGCTACAGTAGATGCTGCCGAGCTTATGTACATCATTCGCGACCATGACAAAGAAAAATTCGAAGTACGAAAAAAGTTCTTTGCTGAGCAGGTTGAACTATTTAATCAAAAATACAAAGGTGCCTTTTCTGCCGATATAAAAGATCAATACTATAATATGCGTGAAAAAGTAGAACCTGTGATGCATATCGTAGAACTGGCAAATAAAGCTATGCTTGAGCTTGGTATAAAACCGATAGTAAAACCTATCAGAGGTGGCACCGACGGGTCGAGACTATCTTATATGGGCCTTCCTTGTCCTAATATTTTTGCCGGAGGTATGAATTTTCACGGACGTTATGAATATGTCTCATTAGAGGTTATGGAATTGGCCACAAAAGTTATTGTGAAAATTGCCGAGAACCTGGCGAAGTTGTAAAAATAAACTGTTTTTAAATTCGATTTCTGCTTATGTTATCAAAAATGTAAAAATAAGCTTTTTTACATCCTATTATTTTGACAAATTTGTCAAAATAATAGGATGTTCTGTTTTGAACGATTTATTTACTGTCAGTAAATGGGGAAATAGAACACACAATGACGTGAATCTCAGTTTTGTTCCTGCTGCGCTATATGCCTGTAATATTGGTGAGATTAACCTAAAACAAAAATCGGAGTGGTTGACTTTATAAATTACTTTTTATTTTTTTTGCTCGATTTAGCATCCTCTTGTTCAAAGAGCTCCGAATGTCCGTAGCGACTGCATATAGGGCAGGAGTATGGGTTGTGTTGCCTCGCCGAACAATATTCGCGACCAAAAAATATAATTTGCAGGTGTAGTTTATTCCAGAGTTTTTTTGGAAATAGCGACTTAAGATCACGCTCTGTCTGCTCCACATTTTTTGCTTCGCTCAGTTGCCAGCGCCAAGCCAGCCTGTGTATGTGTGTATCGACAGGAAATGCAGGATGCCCAAAAGCCTGCGACATAACTACCGAAGCCGTTTTATGCCCAACGCCCGGAAGTTCTTCAAGTGCTTCGAAAGATTCGGGTACCTGGCCATTGTGTTTTTCGAGTAATATTTTCGACAATTCAGATATTGCCTGCGATTTTCGGGGCGAAAGGCCACAAGGTCGGATGATGGATTCAATCTCTTTGACATCCAATTTGATCATGTCCGTTGGGTTATTGGCTTTTGCAAAGAGCAGTGGTGTAACCTTGTTTACCCGTTCATCTGTACATTGTGCTGATAATAAAACAGCAATCAGTAGCGTATATGCATCTTCATGTTGAAGCGGAATTGGTGTTTCAGGATACAAAGTCTCCAAGGTTTTGACAACTTCTTTGGCAATGGTTTTGCTGGAAGGATATTTTTTTGGTCCGGGCATTGTTTCAGATACAATTTAACACAATATGATATAAATAAAAAACCCGGCGAACAGTTGAATGTTCACCGGGCATATATATAAGGTATAAATTATCTTCCCAGATATGCTTTGAGCAATTTACTCTTTGAGGTGGAAGTGCGTAATTTATTAATAGCTTTATCTTTAATTTGTCGTACACGCTCGCGAGTAAGGCCAAATCTTTCGCCAATATCTTCCAGTGACATTGGATGTTCGTGACCGATGCCAAAATAAAGTTTGATTACATCGCGCTGACGCTCGGTCAGAGAACAAAGAGAGCGTTCGATTTCGTTGCGAAGCGACTCCATGTACTCAAGACTTGCATCTGTTTTTGGCGTATTTTTATTTTCGAGTACATCAAGTAGTGAGTTGTCCTCGCCCTCTACGAATGGAGCATCCATAGATACGTGACGGGAAGCAACACCAAGCGTGGTCTCGACTTCATCTGATGCAATATTCAGCACTTCAGCCAATTCTTCAGCTGAAGGTTCACGTTCAAATTCCTGTTCAAGTTTAGAAAAAGCTTTGTTTATTTTGTTGAGCGATCCGACTTTATTCAATGGAAGGCGCACAATACGCGATTGTTCGGCCAATGCTTGTAAGATTGACTGACGAATCCACCATACAGCATAAGAAATGAATTTAAAACCACGGGTTTCATCGAAACGTTGGGCAGCTTTTATAAGACCAAGGTTACCCTCATTTATAAGGTCACTCAAAGAAAGACCCTGATTTTGATATTGTTTGGCTACAGAAACCACAAAACGCAGATTTGCTTTTGTTAATCGCTCGAGTGCAATCTGATCGCCGGCTTTAATACGTTTTGCTAAATCAACCTCTTCTTCCGGAGTAAGCAAATCAACCTTACCGATTTCCTGGAGATACTTTTCCAGTGATTGGCTTTCCCGGTTTGTAATAGACTTTGTAATCTTTAGTTGTCTCATAAAAACTTTTTAAATTTTTAAATGTCAGTTATCCTCTTGTACGCCAAAAGCAGGTCAAAACTATGGCCAATTTATAATAGAGGCTCAAAGTTAGTTCTTTTTAAGGCAGTTTGCAAGTTAAACGTATTTTTTTGGACTTTTTGTTCAAAAAAACTGTACTATTTTTTAATCAGCCGAATCTGATTTTTTCTTACTTTTTTCATGATATTAAAAAACACAACATAAATTATTGATATTCATTTTTTTGTAAATATTAAATTGACTGATTTTATGGCCTCTGTGTAAGATATTCATCAACTTGAATGAAAAAAGATTTAAAAAATGTGAAATTTTATTCAGAAATATTTTTGTGTTGTGAAATTTTGTCTAACTTTGTGTTGTATTCTGTCCGAATTGGTGAAGATTTTGTTCAGATATTGATTTTACAATGCAGCAAATAGGTGAAAGAATAGATGTGCTCTGTATGGCATTGGGTATATCCAGAAGGAAATTCGCCGAAGTAATCGGTGAAAATCCATCTACGATAGCATCAATAGTCAGAGGTACTAATCCTTCTGCCAACATTATCTGCTCCATTTTAGATCATTATCCCGAGTTGAATGAAAGATGGTTGTTGATGGGTGAGGGGCCTATCTGGAAAAAAGACCAGGTTGTACCGGAACTCAAAGATGATAGGTATCAGGAGGCGCTGAGGCAGCAAATGGAAAGTAAAAATGATACAATTACTGCGCTAAAAGGACAAGTTAAAGCATTGGAGAGTATGAATGATATGTTTCAAAAGCAAATTGCAATGTTGCAACGTGATTTGGAAATAACTCAGAAAATAAATCGTAAAATATCTTGATTTTTTGCTTAACAAAGTTAGTTAAATGGCCGGAAGAGAAAACGATATAGTATGGGCGCTTGAACAAGCCTCTCGCTATGCCAAAAAGTACTCAGAAGCTGTTGAGGAAACTGCCAGATTGGAAGAACAGTTAAAAGCTTTGAAAGAATCATTAGATCAGGCTAAGAAAGAAATCGGATATCTAGCAAAACTTTCAAGTATACAACAACAGTATATAGACAAGTTGGAAGAATTGACAGGTACCGCAAATGAAGTGAAAAGTAAAGAAACAACTATATTGAAGATCCATCGTGGATCTATTCAGGAAGATGCGTGTTAATTGTGGTCTCTCTCTTAAACACAATTGTGACTCATCTATGGCGACAGGGCGGGAAAAGCTCGCCCTTCCTCGTCAAGCTTAAATAAGCTTTTTTTGGTCTCAAAACCACAATGAAAAAATTGGTCTCTCACAAGGGCGGTATCTCGGTCAAGATACTGCCCTTTTTCTTTTTCCTAAGACTTTGGTTGTCAAGAATTTGTCTAAATAAGTGCTCG
>JBIPOO010000069.1:0-16675 GCA_044379045.1 Saprospira sp. | reverse complement strand
CTAACCCAGCTTGGTTCAATACCTTTCTTTTTACAAAGGTTGAGTATGTCTTTGATGATATCTCCCTTCGATTTATTGGCAATCAGGACTTTAGCGATCGACACATCCTCCATTTCAAGCAGTTCAATTACAGGTTTTCGACCGTAAACAGTAATATAGGTATCGCGCGGATGTTTTTGGTAAGACATTTCTGGAGCTTATATCAATTTTTAATTTTAAGGCACTTTTTAGTTGATTCAAATTAACTCAAGTGCCTGTTCAAATGCGGCAATCATAATTTCCGGATCTTCAAGACCGGCGTAATAACGAACCATCGTAAAGGGCAGGGAAGGTGCTTCGCCCAAGCTGTCGAGTTTATAAAACAAAGCAGTTGGTACTTGCAGCGATTCGTAACCGCCCCATGAAACAGCCATCAGAAAAACAGGCGCCATCGCCTCGCAGAATTTTTCCATCGTAGCCAGATCTTTTGCTTTAAAAACAGCTGAGAAAAGTCCGCCGGCACCCCTCATTTGTTTTTGTGCAAGTTCATATTGCGGATGCGACTTCGACCAGGGATAAATTACTTGTTCCACTTTTGGATGTTGCTCGAGATACTCCACAACCTTTATGGCAGATTCCTGAGAGCGTTGGACCCTCAGCGGCAGGGTACGCAAACCGCGAAGCACTAGCCAGGCATCGTTTGGCGAGATGTTTGTGCCTAAGGTCATGTATTCTGAATAGAAAATTTTATCCACCATTGCTTTGGAGGCACATAAAACGCCAGCCACCACATCGCTGTGACCGTTGATGTATTTGGTGCCAGAATGTGTAACAATATCAACGCCCATTGCTATAGGGTTTTGGAAAAGAGGACTGCTGTAACTGTTGTCGCAAACAGTTACCAGATTGTATTCTTTTGCAATCTTTACACAGGCAGCAATATCCTGCAGTTCAAAACTGATAGAGTTGGGACTCTCCAGAAACATCAGGCTAGTATTAGGCTTAATTGCCTTCCTGAAATTTTCGGGATCGGTTCCATCTACAAAACTGTATTCAACTCCAAATCTAGTTAGGAATTGTGTTAGTAGCTTATAAGTCCAGGAGTATGGCTTCTGTACGCAAACAATATGGTCGCCAGCTTTGACATTTGCAATCACCGCTGCCGAACAAGCCGCCGATCCACTACTGAAGACCAAGGCATCCTCCGAGCCCTCTAGCGCTGCCAGCTTTTTTCGCAAAATAGCCACTGTGGGGTTACAACCGCGGGTATACAGTGGATTATTCACTTCGTCTTTCAGCACTCTTCTGAACTCATCAAAGGTTTTATATGTAAAGTTTGACGATTGCATAATTGGTGGTGCAACCGAATTGAAGTATGCTTCGCGTTCTTCGCCAAGGTGGGTTAGTATTTCTGTTAGATCCATATTAGAAGGTAGAAGTATGAAGTTAGAAGGTAGAAGTATGAAGGTAGAAGTATGAAGTTAGAAGGTAGAAGTATGAAGGTAGAAGGTAGAAGGTAGAAGGTAGAAGGTAGAAGTTAGAAGTTAGAAGTAATAAGGTAGAAGTTAGAAGGTAGTCTCGTCTGCCGGACGAGAAGAAGGTAGAAGTGAGAAGTAAGAAGAGAGAAGTAAGAAGGTAGTCTCGTCTTTCGGACGAGAAGAATTTAGAATCTTTCCGCATCGTTTCTTTTCTCTCCAAATCTTTTTTACGTTCAAATCTCAAAATATAGAAAGAAGTTAATAAATTTATGCCTCCAATATCGCTAAAATTCCAATTTCCATAAAGCAGATGAAGCTTAATTTAAGAATTTTTATTTTTTCTGCCCTGTTTTTAAACCTTGCAAGTTTTTTAAATGCACAGGTGGGTATAAATATTTTGCAGCCAGATTCCAGTGCCATACTACATTTGGAATCGACAGACAGAGGGTTTTTGCCACCCCGACTAAACCGTCAACAGCGCGATAACATCAACAACCCAAAACCAGGTTTGATGGTTTTTAATACTACAGATTCGGTTATGCAATATTACAACGGCGATTGTTGGATTGCTACCTGGCAACGCAATTGCCGCGACTGCGCCTTCAATTTTCAGATCGATAACAATGCAGGGCATATCGACCGTATTTACAGCAATAGCGATACTGCCATGTTGGCCATCAGTCAGTTTGCCGGAGATACTACTCCTATTGCTGTTTACATTGTTCCAAACTTGCCACAGGGAATAACTGCTACGCTCGATAATTATCTTGTGAATGGTTCCGATACGATTATGCTTACCGTTAGTGCCGATATCTTTGCTCCTCCAGGAATTTATCCTGTCATTGTTCAGGCAGTGTGCGGAAATACCATTGGCAATCAGGTTTTTATTGTAGCGGTCGATACTTGTTTTGAAGTGGACATTAACACTGGACAAACCGATTATAATCTTCAGACAGCAAATGGATTGCCAACGAGTGTGCCAATTTGCGTGGTTGCACGTATTGCCTCGGGCGTGACCTTGCAAAATACGCCTAATAATTCGGTATTTACAACAGGTTCATTACATCCCGATTCTAAAGTAGGCATATGGAATCGTGGAGATTTACTCGCCAGAGGTGGTAATGGTGGTGCAGGTGCTGCAATCAGCGGAGGCGGAAACGGGGTTGGAGAAAATGGTACCAATGCATTAAATCTTACTGTTCACACACATCTGGTAAATGATAATGGACGTCTTTATGGCGGTGGTGGCGGTGGTGGTTCCGTCGGATTGGTTCAGGTAATCAACTTGGGTATCGGAACTTTTACATTGGGGATTGGTGCAGGTGGTGGCGGTGGCGCTCAGGCTGCTTCAGGTGGCAATCTGGGTACAGGATTGGGATACTATGCGCCCGGACAAAATGCGACGACAGGTGTTTTTGCTGTTGGTGGTGATGGCGGAGTGCTTTCAACACCCATCAACTTTAATCTTTTTGGTGCAAATATCACCCTTACGCCCAATGTCTTTGGTGGAGATGGTGGTGACTATGGTGTAGATGGAACTCAGGGTACACTCACTGTGAATGTACTTGTTCAAATCAATATTCCGATTGTAGGAAATATTACCCTGCTCAATCAAAATTTTCCTAATCCCCCACCGACTGGGTTTCCTGTTGGCGGAGTTGCCGGCAATGCCATCAAGCGCAACGGGAACACTATGATTGGCATAGTAAATGATGGTTATTATCAATCATCAAATATCAAAGGTAGGGTAGGGAACTAGATTTTATTGAATTCCATCCTCGAAATTAAAACATTTGTCCATTTTGGCAAGCTGTTTGTTATTGATGCTAGCATTACATACTTGTTTATATTGCTTATATGCTTAAAATCATAAAGACTTTTTCTTTGCTTTTTTGCTTTGTTCAGTTAGTTTCTGCGCAAAGCTTTGAAGGTATTGTCGAAACCCGACAGATCGATGCCAATGGAGTCAGTAACGAGATCAGTTGGTATATAAAAAAAGATAGAATTGCCTTTGAATTGAAGACTAATAGCGACAAGTCGGCAATGAAAATGCGCTTTGTACCACAGCCCAAACAAAATTCGATGTTAATGGTGATTAGCACTCCCGATGGGGAATCGAAAACTGAGGTGAATGCCAAAGATATCAGCTCAGAAATAAACACTTCCGGAGCTGAACTGAAGGTCCTGGGACCTAGAAACTCAGCTGAATTTGGTGAGCTAGGCCTACTGCAAATGACAACTGCTTCAAGTATTACAGAAACTGAGGTATCGAAAATGATTGATATCAATCTTGCGGCATATGCATCTTTTTTCAAGAATGATTATGCCCTTTTGGCATTGATTAAAAGCGGTCAATCAGGTTTCCCCTTAAATTCAGTGACCAAAGATAAAAATGGAAAAATCATTTCGAAAACTACGATTGTTTCAATCAGAAAAATACCCGTCAGCGAAAGTTATTTTAAATGATAAGCAAATAAATCTGAGTCCATCAGAAGATAGATTTTAGAAATAAATAAAGTTTAGGGCGCCAAAATCGGTTGCCCTTTTTTTATTGAAAAAAATCAATTGGTACACACCAAAATTTCAAAAACTGCATCTATATAATTGTAAATAATTTTTGAAAAGCGGTAACAATCAACAAAACACAAACATTAACTAACAACAAACAAAAGAAAGTAATTTAACAGCAACGATGAAAAACGCAGATATAAATCTCGAAGTCCTTAAAAAATCTCTTGAATCATTGAAAATGAGATACCTTGCCAATGTTAGTAGCGAGAACAAATTTGCTGTGCAAAACAAGGATTATGTTTTAGGGCTTTTGAAACTGATCGCATAGAAAATAATAAGATATAAATCTACACTCATCAAGAGGGCGCCAAAATCGGTTGCCCTTTTTTCATTTTATCAATTTGCATTAATTTTATAAATATTTGGAAAATTAACAATGACAGAAATCCAGACAAATTCTAATAAGAATAAAAAATTTGTAAAATTATATATCCCCAGTTCTTATTTTAAAACTACTGAACTATAGAACAGTAAAAAATTTAAGCATCATTTTTGGATGTTTTTTATGTAAATTAATAATTAGTTATTAGGAAGTTAGTTGCTATTGGTTTAAAGTTTTTTTTGTTAAGTCAAAAACGTTAGGTAAATTACCTATAAAAACGAATATAATTGTAGGTAAATTTCTTATGTCGGTATTATAAATTGCCTATTTTTTAAAAAACAAAATAAAAAATCAAAAAAATGTTAAAATAAATTATTAAAATTTGTTCAAGTCTTTCTATATTTGTACTACAAACACAGACAAAGATCCAAACACATTTTTAACAATGACAAACACACAAAGACATGGGAACTCAAAATCAAAGCAAAGCGGGCGAAAACCCCGTTCCAGACCTCCATGCCCTTAAGGCATCACTTAAAGAGCTGAAAAAAAGATTTTTAAATTCCGAAAACACTGAAAACAAATTTGCCGCACAGAACAAAGAATATGTTTTAAATCTGCTGAAGTTAGTTTCACTTTAGAAAGACAAAATCTAAACCTCCTTATTGGAGGTTTTTTTATGCAAAAATTATAAGTATTTGAAATGTAGTTTATTGAGCAAAGATATAAGCGCTTTGTATGTATGTCAAAAACGTTAGGTAAATTACCTATAAAAACGAATATAATTGTAGGTAAATTTCTTATGTCGGTATTATAAATTGCCTATTTTTTAGAAAACGAAATAAAAAATCAAAAAAATGTTAAAATAAATATTAAAATTTGTTCAAGTCTTTCTATATTTGTATCACAAACACAGACAAAGATCCAAACACTTTTTTACAATGACAAACACACAAAGACATGGAAACTCAAAATCAAAACAAAGCGGGCGAAAACCCCGTTCCAGACCTCCATGCCCTTAAGGCATCCTTACAAGAGCTCAAAAAAAGATTTTTAAATTCCGAAAACACAGAAAACAAATTTGCCGCACAGAATAAAGATTACGTGCTTAATTTATTGAAAACTTTGTCGCTTTAGCAAAAAAAAGACTTCCAATTCGGAAGTCTTTTTTTGTTGCCAGTAGTTCTAAGCATAAAAAAACTCCGAAATTGCTTCCGGAGTTTATATTAACGATTATAAAAGAATCAAAATGATTAGTCTATTTTGACAAGTTGTTTACTGATTATCTTGTCTCCTTGCTGTATGCGAAGGAAATAATTGCCTGCAGGAACCGAAGCTCCATTTTCTCCTTTGCCGTCCCATTCTGTCAGGTATTCGCCGCTGGATAAAGTTTCAGAAACAAGTTCATTTACCAAATTACCTTTCAAATCATAAATTCTGACGGTTGTTTTACCCTCTTTTGGTACCATATAATTTACAATCATAGTTGCATTGAAAGGGTTGGGGTAAACCTGAGCTGAAAGGTCTGAAGATACATTATCCACGCGGATATTGGCTACTGCCAGGTCTGGAGTATTGAGTCTTACATCGGTGTAGATATGATATTCGCCCGCCTCGAGCGGAATGGCTGCATTTACATCATTTACAAAGATGCTGTCGCCTGTCATATAATCGTACCATCTGCCTGTGTGTTGAAAACCTGGTGACATGCCGTTCAAAGCTGTTACATCAAAATTACCGATTACCGTAACATTCATGCTTGGGTCAGTCACCCAAAGGCGTTTGCCATAGCCCCAGGTATCCATATCATAGTTGGCGGTTCTGAAAGCAGGATTGTTTGTTTTGAGCTTGATCATGGCTGCATAGGCCTTGTAAAGTCTCAGTCTGTTAGCCTCCTGAAAATAATTCCAGCGGATCGGTTTTGAATTGGTTCTGCCATTGAAATTGATGGAATAATCATATCCCAATTCGCCAAACTGCCAAATCATTTTTGGACCAGGAACGGTGAAGAGGAATGCGGCGCAGGCTTCCATACGTTTGAGTGCAGTAGCTTCATCTCTTACATTGTATAAAGTGTCACCATTGCTAATCATCATATTGCCATATTCTTTGCATTCATACATCAAACGCTCTTCGTCATGACTTTCCATGTAACCTACCAAATGCTGATAAGGCCATCCACGGTGTTTCGACGATATTGCCCATTTGAAATCAGAACCATTCTGATAGCCTATAGCGGCTTCCTTGTACTGATGATTGGCATTTCCCCAAAGTAGGAAACCATGATTGGCCAACTCCAGTTCTTCGTCATTGCTGGCAAAATGTTCCAAAATCATATAGCAATTAGGGTCAAAAGAGCGAACCTGATTGAACATGCGTTTTAGCCAATACACTCTGTCTGCGTCATAACCTCCCCAAAGGCCCAAATTATTGGGATAACTGTATACATTGCTGAACCCTTTAGAAAGGTCATATCTGAAACCGTCAATCTTATATTCTGTCAACCAAAAATAATTGCACCTGTCAATAAAGTACTGCGTTTCTAAACTAGAGTGGTCAAAGTCGTTATAATAGCCGTATGGATGTGGTATGTAACTATTGAACCAGGGATTGTCATTGGTAGGTTTATTGGAATTTTTGTCCATATAAAGCCTGGCCATAGTATTTTGCCCAAAGGCATGGTTGTAAACAATATCGAGCACAACTGCAATTCCTCTACGGTGACACTCATCAATGAATGCCTTAAGGTCATCTTTTGGACCATAGTATTTATCGGGAGCAAAGTAGAAAGCAGGGTTGTAGCCCCAACTCTCGTTGTTGTCGAATTCGTTTACAGGCATTAATTCAATGACATTTACGCCTAAATTCTGCAAATAATCTAAAGTGTCTATTAGCGTTGCATAATCGTGACGTAGTACAAAATCATGCAGCCACATTTCATAAATTACCAAATCCTGACTGAATGGTCTGCTAAAATTATTGGAATGCTGCCAGTTGAACGGAGTTTGTGCAGTTTGTAAAACCGACACCATTCCATTTGTTTTACCGATAGGATAATCAATCAGACCAGGATAAGTAAAGAAGAAGATATTGGCGTCGTTGAACTCATCCAAATATTTTTCCGCCCAAGGGTCTGCAATGACTACATCTTGGTCTACCACGTATTGGAAACGGTACTCCTGTTGAGGGGTGAGTCCGCTTATTTCAACCCATAATGCTGTACCATCAAGCGTTTGACGCATTTGATAAGCAGGATCAATCTGCCAGTCGTTGAAGTCTCCAATTACATAGGCAAAGTTCTTACCCGGCGCGAAAAGCTGTAATAGTACGGTACTGTCATTTACATAGTTGACACCATTCAATGATGCAAAGGGAGGGTTCTGCTGTGTTGTTGCCTGATTTACCACATAAGAAATCGAGTCTGTAATTGTCGTTGAGCCTGAAACTGCCACAAAACGAAGCCAGTGTTTGCCTGGACTATTTGCATTTATATTGGTATTTAAGACAGTTGCATTGCTAACCTGGTTAATCTGTACATTATCGAGATATAGCGTGATGGTAGCACTGCGGTTGCTTAAAATCTGAACGGGCACAGCTGCATTCAGATCAACACGCCATGCTGTAGTAAGCGGTTTGAAAAAGAATGCGTCGAAATTGGACGTTTTGAAGATTGGGATAAAAACATCAGAGCCGTCGGCATTTTTACCGACTGCAGTGCCATTTAAATTCCTGAATACAAAAGCAAGCGCATTGTAATCGAAATTCGAATTAGTACCATAAAAGGAATTGGGCTTGATTTTAACCCTGTGCAAATTATTTCCTTGAGGGGTCATTCTCACAAGACTGTCATTGATCACCAAATCGGGGTCGCCGGTAGGCCATGGATTGATTCGATGTCTCCAATCGCTCGGGCTGAGACTGCTTTCCGAAATTGTACCTGTGTGCATGTACACCTGCGCTGCACCATTCAGCCCTGCATTACCGGCAGCGGCATTGAAAATGATTTCGACAGAATCCTGTAGGGTGGGGTATTGAGGAAAGTACGTCACAACCTGTGCCTGTAAAGTTGTACAGAGGGCTATTAGGTAAATAAAACCAAGTCCTTTTTTCATAATTAACGGTTTTTAAAAACAATTAAAACTTCGAAGTCTGTTTTACGATTTTTTCGGTAACAACATTTTTGCCATCCGAAATAGTCAGGTAATAGATGCCTGCATCTACAGTTGCTCCGCCTTCATTTTTTGCATCCCAAACCAGTGTAGAAACTCCGGATGAAATACTGCCGCGGTAAAGCGAACGTACTTTTTGACCCACTGCATTATAAATGCTAAAGTCGATATCATCGAAACCAACTGTACTATTGTAAGTAATTTTTACCTCATCGTTGAAAGGATTGGGATAAACAGTTTTGAAGCTTGCACTCACCAAAGAATTTACAGATGAAGGTGTGTTGTTTACACTGAATGTTGTGTCCGGTAGAGAGAAACCTGGTTGTCCTACATCGACACTGGTATTTCCCTGATGTAAATTAAAAATAAAAAAGTCGGTACAGCCCCCGGTAATTCCTCCAATTGTACCATCCTCATTTCTAAATACAAAACCCATGCTATAAGCAGTAGCGCCAACAGGCTTTGGTGAAGAAGCACCTGCTGTGCCCTGTCCGGTTTGGGAGATCGTAGCAGGATTGCTATAATATGTATTTACATCAATGTCGATTGCCCAAAGACTATCTGCAATTCTGGTCATCAGACCAAAAGTATTGTCCTGGCCCCAGTCGCCTACTACATGTTCCCAAACAAAATTGGGATTTTGACAGTCGGCCACTGCGGGTACACCCGGTGTAGTAGCTGAGCAAACACCCGAGTGTACATACATTTTATAGTTCGCTGCAGTTGGTTCAATGATGCAACCAGTTACATTATTGGCATTGTTCTGATGGTTGAGCAGATTAAGCTCGATGTGAATAACCTGTGCATTAGCTTGAATTTGCATGCCGAAACCCGCAATCATTAGAAGTAAAAGCTTTTTCATAATCAATAATTTTTAATAAATAAAGAATTAGTGTTTAGCTAAGTGTTAATTTGACACGAATATAATAAATGATTTTTTAAACTAAGCTGCATTGCAGTATTAAATTTTTTAATCCTAAACATATTTAAAAAAAAATAGTTTAATTTAGTGTCTTTTTAACACTAAGTATTATATTTGTGAAATTGCAATTGCTGTTTTAGAATAGTTCAAACTTGCATTTTAATTAAATCAATACAAAAATGAGCAGTAAGAATTTGAGTGATTTTAATTTTGTCATCTTCGGCGGTGACGGTGATTTGGCCTTAAAGAAAATTTTTCCGGCACTATATCAACGTTTAAATGACGATCAGATTCACGACAGTTCGAAGATAGTTGTGCTTTCAAAGAATGAAAAGGACAGTGAACAATTTAGAAATCAATTAAATGCTGAACTTTTAAAGAGAATACCTGAAGCCGACCAAAAATGCATTGCAAGGCTCTGTGCAATGACTACTTACATTAAAATAGAAATAACCAATCCTGATGATTACGAAGGGCTGAGACAGCTACTGAGTTCTAATGGACACAATCACAGCATTTTTTACTATTCAACTCCCTCTAGCCTCTTTGGCTACATCTCTGCAGGTTTGTATGGTAAAAAACTCATCGATCCAAATTCAAAAGTGGTGCTGGAAAAGCCTTTGGGCTCCGATTTGAAAACTTTTGAAGAGCTGAACAAAACCATCCGTAAATATTTCAAAGAGTACCAGATTTACCGCATCGACCATTATCTGGGCAAGGAAACAGTACAAAATATCATGGTATTGCGCTTTGCCAATTATCTTTTCGAATTGGCCTGGAACCGTCAGCATATCGATTATGTGGAGATTACAGTAGCTGAATCTCTGGGTGTAGAATCGCGCAAGGATTATTACGATAAATATGGAGCATTGAAGGATATGGTACAGAATCATCTGCTGCAGTTGCTTTGTTTGGTGGCCATGGAAGCCCCTTCCGAATTAAATGCCGACAATGTGCGTAATGAGAAACTTAAAGTGCTGCACGCATTACAAAAATATAGTTCTGAAGATATCAGAAAAGCTACAGTAAAAGGCCAATACACCAGAGGGAAAATTAGCGATGCACATGTAAATTCCTATCAGGAAGACATCGAAGGCTATGGCTCAACAACCGAGACCTTTGTCGCGCTGCGTGTTTTTATTCAAAATTGGCGCTGGGCAGGTGTGCCATTCTATCTGAGAACCGGAAAGAGAATGCCCGAACGTTATTCCGAAATTGTTATTAATTTTAAACCTGTTCCTCAGAATATTTTCCCGGAAAAAGCGCCACTCGATCGCAACAAACTGGTTATCAGATTGCAACCCGACGAGCATATTGAACTGGAACAGATGGCAAAAATTCCCGGCCCCGGAGGCTATCGTTACAGATCCATTTCTCTTGATATGGATTATAAATCTTCCATTGGAAAACAATTTCCCGATGCTTATGAACGCCTTATTATGGATGTGATTCGTGGAAATCAGACACTTTTTATGCGGGAAGATGAAGTGCGTGCATCCTGGGAATGGATTCATTCTATCATAGATAATTGGGAGGGACAGGAACTCAAACTTTACCAGGCAGGGACACAGGCGCTATCTGACGAAGTGCTGATGCCGGGTCATGAATGGAATAAAATTTAAGAGGACAGCTTATGACGGTTTTTCATGGATTCAGCAATAAAAATGAATTAGATACAGCTTTGACAAAATCCATCGTGCTGGATATCAACAAAGCAATCGAAGCTAAAGGCAGTGCCTACCTGCTCTTTTCGGGAGGAAGTACGCCAAAAGGCCTTTTTCAGAAATTGGCAAGCGAGCTTTTGGATTGGAACCAAATTACGATAGGACTGGTAGATGATCGTATGGTAGCTGAAGACAGCGAATTTTCTAATGCTGCGATGCTGAAAAACCTATTGATTGATAAGATTGCAGGGGATAAAAAGCCTCATTTTCTGCCACTAGTTTATCGTACTGATGACGATGAAATGAATTTGAAAACGGCAACGGAGCACCTTAATCTGATTGGTCTGCCGGATGTTGTGGTACTGGGTATGGGCAATGATGGCCATTTTGCGTCCTTATTTCCTGGAGATCCAGCATCGGAACAAAGTCTAAGACAAATTACTACCGATGCTTTGCTTTACACAAAGGCACCTCAATTTCCACATTCGCGCATTTCGCATTCCTGGGCCTATCTCAGACAAGCTGGAAAGCTTTATTTGCACATCACCGGAAATGAGAAAAAAGATCTGATTCGAAATCAACATAAAGGCAAACTACCCATTGATACGGTTTTGAACGACAAAGAAGTAAGTGTTGAAATATTTTGGGCAAATTAATCAAATTTATGCTACATCATACAATTAAAAAAGTCACAGACAGGATAATAGAGAGAAGCAGCGAAATGCGTGCTGAATATCTGGATCAGATGTTGGAAGCCGAATTATCGGTTGTTCATCGTGCAAAACTCGATTGCGGCAATCTTGCCCATGGTTTTGCTGCCTGTTCCCAACATGAAAAAGACTTGCTAGCTGCTAGCGAAAAGCCAAATCTTGCGATTGTTACTGCTTACAACGATATGCTGTCGGCGCACAAACCCTATGAACATTATCCTCAGCTTTTGAGAGATGCCGCACTGAAATACGGAGCCACAGCACAGGTTGCAGGTGGCGTACCTGCAATGTGCGATGGTGTTACACAGGGGCAACCGGGTATGGACCTTTCGCTTTTGAGCCGCGATGTTATTGCCTTTTCAACTGTCGTTGCGCTCTCGCACAATATGTTTGATGGAACGCTCTGTTTGGGTATCTGCGATAAAATCGTTCCGGGGCAGCTTATTGGTTCGCTAAAGTTCGCGCATTTGCCCACGATTTTTGTCCCAGGCGGACCAATGACTACTGGCATTTCAAACGATGAAAAAGCCGAAATAAGAAATAAATTTGCTCAGGGGCTTATCAGTAGGGAAGAGTTGCTTGCTGGAGAGTCGGCCTCTTATCATTCGGCAGGAACCTGTACCTTTTATGGTACGGCAAACAGCAATCAGATGCTAATGGAAATCATGGGGCTTCATTTGCCTTCATCTTCCTTTGTTAATCCTGATACTGAGCTTCGAACAGCTTTAAATTTTGAAGCGGTTCGCCAGTTAGTAGAAAATATAAAACAAAAAAGGCCACTATATAAGGTCATCGATGAAAAAAGTATGGTCAATGCCATCATCGGACTTCTGGCAACTGGTGGTTCCACCAATCATACCCTGCATTTGCCAGCAATAGCCAAAGCGGCAGGCATAATAATAGACTGGCAGGATTTCGCCGAACTGTCGGCAGTCATTCCATCCATCACCAAGGTTTACCCCAATGGTAAAGCAGATATCAATCATTTTCATGCTGCCGGCGGAATGGCCTATGTAATCAGGACGCTTCGCGATAAAGGGCTGCTACACGATGAGGTGAATACCATTGTAGGAGAGGGAATGGCCGATTATACCAAAGAACCCAAGCTCGATTCGACAGCTAAGATTTATTTTACGGATGGAGCCGTTGAATCATTGGATAAAAATATCATCCGTTCGGCCGATGAGCCTTTCAGTCCAGAAGGCGGTATAAAATTGGTGCAAGGAAACCTTGGCAAAGCCGTGGTAAAAGTATCTGCGGTTGCGCCCGAAAATTATGTTGTCGAGGCCGAAGCAGTAGTTTTCGATGATCAGGCAGAATTGCTTGCTGCATTCAAGAAAGGTGAATTGCACAAAGATTTTGTCGCAGTATTGCGTTTTCAGGGACCCAAAGCTAAGGGAATGCCCGAATTGCATAAACTTACGCCGACATTGAGCGTCCTGCAGAATTTCGGTTTTAAAGTTGCCTTAGTGACCGATGGCCGTATGTCGGGCGCATCGGGTAAGGTGCCTGCAGCCATTCATCTCAGCCCCGAGGCTATCGATGGTGGCATCCTGCCCAGACTACAAACAGGTGACATCCTGCGACTCGACTGCAATGCGGGTACACTCGAATGTAAAAATTATGAGGCAATCATGAAAAGAGAAGCTGTTCCGAATCCACAACCCGAAAGGGGTATGGGCCGTGAACTTTTCGATAGAGTCCGCTCCCTATTAACAAGCAGTGAAAGCGGCGCAAGTATCTTTTAAAATTATAGTTCATGAATTATCAAAACGGCATTGAAGCCATATTGGCTGCAAATAGCAGAATTCCTGTAGTTACTTTCAGCAGCAGTGCTCAAGTAGCCTCTGTGCTTGAGCAGCTCGAGGCGGTATCTGTAAGTTGCATAGAAATCACACTAAGGACAGCGGCAGCCTGGGAAGCAATTGAATATTGCAAGAAAATAGCCAAAGCCGATTTTAAAGTCGGTGTTGGAACCCTTGTCAATGCTGATCAAGTTGCGCGTTGCAAATCTTTGGGTGTTGATTTTATGGTGAGTCCAGGTTCTAGCGCTTCGCTCATCGATGCCATGCAAAAGTCAGGAATAGCCTTTCTCCCCGGAGTCATGACTCCAACAGAGATTATTTCGGCTCTTGAAAAAGACTGCCGATTTTTGAAGCTTTTTCCTTGTAATTTGGCAGGCGGAATCACAGCGCTGAAGACTTATGCATCGGTATTCCCACAGGTAAAATTCTGTCCAACAGGCGGCTTGAATGCCGAAAATCATCAGGAAGTTCTGGACCTTAAAAATGTCATATCCGTAGGCGGTTCCTGGCTTTGTGAGGTATAAATTATTAGATAAATTATAGATTTTTAAAAAAGTTAACAAGATGAAAAAAATAACTTTCTCTTTAATCTTTTTGCTCATTGCACTATTTGCAGAGGCACAGCTTTATCAGGTAACCTTTCAGGTAAATATGCGTCAGCAAACGCTTAGTTCTCAGATTTCGGTGGCAGGTAATTTTCAACTTGCCGCAGGCTTTCCCTCCAATTGGGACCCCAGTGCAACTGCTATGAGCGATGCAAATGGTGACTCTATTTATAATGTCACCCTTAATATTCCTGCCGGCACTTATGAATATAAATTTATTAATGGAACAGCCTGGGGTACCGATGAAACTGTTCCCGGCGCCTGTGCTACAGCAGGAAACCGTACGGTAATTATCAATGCCAATACGATTATACCAGCTGTATGTTTTGGTACCTGCAATGTCTGCGCCTCATCGGCCGATACGGTTGATGTGACCTTTTCGGTGAATATGCGCGATGTAGTCTTAAATGGAGGTACAGTCGATACGGTTTCTCTGGCGGGTAATTTTCAGGATGAGGTCATCGGACAAAGCTGGACAGACTGGTCGCCGGGGCAAATCCTGTTGAGCGACCCTGATGGAGATTTCATTTACAGCCGAACGCTTAGAATGCCTGAAGGATTTTATGAATACAAATTCATCAATGGCACAGCATGGGGAGCGGATGAAACAGTTCCATTGGCCTGTCAGTGGAATCAGAATCGTTCGGTCAATATCGATACCAGCAACAATGCCCAAATTATACTGCCTTCGGTTTGTTACGCATCCTGCGACCCTTGTTTGCAAATTGATACGGTAGAAGTAACTTTCTCGGTCAATATGCGCGATCTGATTCGTCAGGGTACATCGGTCGATACGGTTTCTGTAGCAGGAACTTTTCAGAGTGAAGTGATTGGACAGAGTTGGCCCGATTGGTCGCCTGGTTTACTTTTACTAACTGATTTGGATGGAGATTCTGTTTATTCGGCAACTGTACGTTTCAGACAGGGCTTTTACGAATATAAATTCGTGAACGGTACCGCTTGGGGGCTTGATGAAACGGTACCTTTAGATTGTCAATTGAACCAAAATCGTTTTATCAATATCGATACTTTTAATAATACGAGTATTGATCTGCCAACAGTTTGTTTTTCAAGCTGTATTGTATGCAACCCTAGTCAGTACACCGATACCATTCAGGTCACTTTTCGACTCGATATGCGTGATTTTATCATTGCCGGAGGTACTGTAAATTCTCCGAGTGTAGCGGGCAATTTTCTGAGTGAGGTAATTGGACAAAGCTGGACCGATTGGTCGCCCCTGCAGGCAACTTTGACTGATACTGACGGCGATAGTATTTACACTACTACGCTCAGGTTTTTGGAAGGAAATTATCAGTACAAGTTTTTCAATGCAGTAAGTCAGGAAAATGTACCAGCTGCCTGTGCACAAAACGGAAACAGATTCTTCAGTATTGATACGAGCAATAATCAGTCGATTTCGATGCAGGCGGTTTGTTTCTCTTCCTGTTCTGCCTGTGCTGCTATAGTCATCTCCGCCGCTGATAATCTTGCTTCAGATGAGCCGATTATGGAAATTTATCCGAACCCGATTCAGAGCAGCGCCACCCTGAGGGTAATCAACAATAATGAACATTACGAATTGAAGTTTTTTGCTAGCGATGGCAAATTGCTGCATAGAATTTCAGGAAAGGGCGATGAAATTCATCAAATCGAGAAAAATCCTTTTCCTTCAGGCTTGATTTTCATTGCTGTTGAGCTGGAAAATGGTAAGACATTTTATCAAAAGGTGATTGTTCAATAGATGATGAATTGGGTTGTAATTTTTAGAACCTGAGGTGAATGTAATGGATGATCTCATCAAACACATAGAAAAAATCTTAACAGAAATAATATTGTAAACCGCCGGGAGACTGGCGGTTTTTTGTTGTTGTGGGGTTTTGGTTATTGCCCGAAGCTAAAGTATCGGTTTCGTTTTGCCCGAAGCTAAAGCATCGGGTTCGTTTCGTCCCGAAGCTAAAGCATCGGGTTCGTTTGGTCCCGAAGCTAAAGCATCGGGTTCATTTGGGGGATGATTTTTATGAGGCTAAAGCCATTACCCAAAAAAGCTAAAGTCAGAATTTTTAAAATTTACCAAAAGTTGTAATTGTAATTATAGAAATGTTGTTACCTAAGCATTTTTATAATTACAAATACAGGGAAAAATGATTCAGTTCCTTACAATTTCTTCAAAATCCGCTTCACCAATCCGGGGCCCTCATACACAAAACCTGTATAAACCTGTACCAAATCTGCTCCTGCAGCGAGTTTTTCTAATGCATCTTCTGCACTGTGTATGCCGCCAACGGCGATGATAGGGAAGGCTTTGCCCGATTTTTCTGAAAGATAGCGGATGACTTCTGTAGAGCGCTTAGCAAGAGGCTTGCCGCTGAGGCCACCATTGCCAATCTCATTTAGTCTATTTGAATCTGTTTTCAGTCCCTCGCGGCTTGTACTGGTGTTTGTAGCAATAA
>JBIPOO010000068.1:0-16682 GCA_044379045.1 Saprospira sp. | reverse complement strand
AATGAAATTCAACCAGAGAGTTTGCATGAAAGATACTATTTACCTTGTAAATAAAGAATTACAATCGTTAAAGATTAAAACAATAGGGGAAAGAGACTCGAATATTTACTGCCTGGATATAGATAACAATAATGAATTTACAATAAGGGCAGAACGTTTTAATAATGAAAATCATACCATTTTTTTTGATTCTCTTGTGTTCGAAAAGAAAGGTGCAGCATATGTAAACGACAGCGATAGAATCAGTCTTGAGGGCACAACAATAAATGACTTCAAAAAATATATTATACCTGGTAAATTAACAAAAAAATTAAAAGATCCCGATGGCTCTATTCAAAGTATTAACAGATATATTACAGCAATAAAAACTAATCGTTTCCTTTGTAACTAATTTAATTGAACCAAAAATTCCAACCTGATTTTATTTATGTTTATAATTAACTGTATATACTGCTCTGAAAATGGTATTTCCTATTTCAATGAAATCACTTTTAAAAAGAATGACAGAAACGGAATGCTACTGTCCGACAGAATCCCTGCCCAAAATTTCAGATTGCGCGAAAGTATGCCGGGCTACTTTACAGATTGGCATTTGTCTGGAGACCCGACCCTGATAATCATACAAAAAGGCATCCTGCGGATAAGCCTGCAAAATGGGATTTATAAAGATTTTAAGTCAGGGGATATGTTTATTGCAGCCGATAATCTGCCTGAAAATATTTTTTTTGATCCGAATATTCACGGTCATAGGGCAGAAGTTTTCGGGGATGAAACTTTATTGGCGGTGCATATAAAATTGGCGGATTGGGAAACCTGCTGATTCGTTTTTGTGATGGCTAAATTAAAAGCCAGACATATTTTCTTTATCTTTGCTGTTATAAGTCCGGATCGATTAAAACTAATTTCTTGCGATTACCTTTACATTACAAGCTAGTTTCGACCGACCGACGAGTATGCGTTCTGACAATATGTTAATCTAAAAATGACCACTGCCGATTACCAAATCCTACTGCCCTCTCTGCCCGAACAACCGGGAATTTACCGTTTTATTGCGGTGGATGAGGAAATCCTGTATATCGGCAAGGCAAAAAGTCTGAAAAAACGCATCGCATCTTATTTTGGCGAGAAAAAGGATATGCGCCGCAAAACCAGAATGATGGTACGTACTGCAGTGCGTTTGGAATACACTATTGTAGATACCGAACAGGATGCACTTTTGCTAGAGGCGACGCTGATTAAAAAGCATCAGCCGCGTTACAATGTTGCGTTAAAACATTCGAGGCCATATCCTTATATCTGTATCAAAAAAGAGTCCTTCCCGCGGGTAATGACTGTTTACAAGGTAGAACAGGACGGCTCCAGATATTTTGGACCATACCCTTCGAGAAGTCGGATGTACACCATCATAGATCTCATAAAACAGCTGTTCAAGCTGAGAACCTGCTCCCTGAATCTAAGTAAAAGCAATATTGAACAAAACAAATTTAAAGTCTGTCTGGAATACCATATCAAAAACTGCCTAGGGCCCTGTGTAGGCTTGGAAACAGAAGCTGAGTACAATATTAAAGTTGAACAGGTGGCAAATATTCTCAAAGGGCATCTCTCTTCTGTGAAACGTTTTTTGAAGGAGCAGATGTCGATTTTTGCTGAAAAACTTGAATTTGAAAAGGCTGCCGAAATAAAAGTTCAGCTCGATGCCATTGAGAAATACCAGGGTAGATCTACGGTTGTTCATGCCAACATTCGCGATGTAGATGTATTTACAATCGCAACCGACCCCGATGCCGAGATGGCTTATGTTAATTATCTGAAAGTAGTTGAGGGTTCAATTATCAATACCTACACACTTGAACTGGTACAAAATCTTGACTCTGAAAAAGAAGATTTACTGCTTTATGCCATACAGGTATTGCGCGAAAAATTCCAAAGCATATCGCCCGAAGTGCTCATTCCATTTGAATTAAGTTCGCCATGGCCCGAGGTAAAATTTAGCGTTCCACAAATTGGCGACAAGAAAAAACTAATGGAGCTTTCCGAGAAAAATGCTGCATACTTTCTGGAACAACAACAAAAACAGGCATTGGCCCGCCTGGAGAAAAAAACACAGACCGAGCAGATTTTGGAGCTGATGAAAAAGGATTTGCAGCTCGATGAGCTGCCAATTCATATCGAATGTTTCGACAACTCCAACCTTCAAGGCACCAATCCGGTATCTTCCTGCGTGGTTTTTAAAAATGCCAAACCCGCCAAGCGAGATTATCGGCATTATCATGTGAAAACAGTAGAAGGGCCCAACGACTTTGCAAGTATGGAAGAAGTGGTTTTTCGACGTTATCGAAGACTTCTTGACGAGGGAACGCCGCTGCCACAACTAATTATCATAGATGGTGGAAAGGGTCAATTGAGCGCTGCAACTGTCAGTCTCAAAGCATTGGGAATTTTTGATCGGGTTACGGTAATTGGTATTGCAAAGCGATTGGAAGAAATCTTCTTTCCGGACGATCCTGTCCCAATTTTATTATCAAAAAAATCACATACGCTAAAAATCATACAGCAGGCCCGCGATGAGGCGCACCGTTTTGCAATTAGTTTTCACCGAGATATCCGTTCTAAAAATTTTGCTAAAACAGAACTCGATAGCATCCCAGGTATTGGCGAAAAAACTGCACAAAAATTATTGACGCATTTTGGCTCTGTAAAGAAGATAAAAGAATCGACAAGGGAGGAAATTGAATCGCTTGTTGCTGAGAAAATTGCGGATAAACTGATTGAATACTTTAATACGTATAAATAAGAATATCAGTAGTTTAATTGATTATTTTAATTAAACAGCATTAAGATATTTTATGTCAAAAATCAAATTCATAAGTTTGTGTTATGTCAGACATAATTAAGTTATATTCATAAAACTAGGCTAAAAGGGAACAATCTTTGTATTTTGGAATTGATAATTGGTTATTACCAAATTGTAAAATTCAAAATGCGACCAATGCTAAAAAATAAATTATTTGTTTTGCTTCTTTTATTCCCATTTCTGCTCTACGCTCAGGTAGACAATTTAAACACTGAAGAAACGGAAGAAGATTTTGAAAAATATGCCAACCTGAGCATCAAAGACGGCAGTAAAAACAAAGCATACTGTAGCTCGAAAATTTTAGCGCAAACACCTAACCGACTTATTGGAATAGGCTATGAAGTATTTGGGCCTTTCAAACTCAGCACTTTTGACTTGAAAGACAGCCTTGGAAACACAATCGGCACTCAGGACAACAGCGCTTTAATGAGTCATGGACTTAGGCTCGAAGCAAATTTTCCGGTTGTATCTACCAATAAACTTATTTTTAGCCTTGGCGGTGCATACAGTGAGCAAAACTATGTTTTCAAAAAAGAAGTTGAAAGCATTGTGGACAATCCGATGTTTTCTACCTTGAAAAACGGGTCGATTAGAAATCTTAGCATTGTTGGTACGCTCTTCAAACCCTTCGATGAGAAAAATTTTCTGTTGACGCAGGTTCTGGGTGAATATGCTGGCGACTGGACATTTCTTCGCTGGCAGAATCCTGCATTTATAAAGTTATCGGCAACGGCAATTTATGGCCGTAAAACCAATGATCGTAAAATGTGGGGTGTGGGTTTAACAAGAACCTACAGAGCTGGAGAAGTAAATTATCTGCCTGTTTTCCTTTTTAACTACACTTCCCGTAATGAGAAGTGGGGACTCGAGATGTTGTTGCCTGCGCGTGCCGATTTCAGGTATAACATTTCTAAAAGAAATATCATAAAAGCTGGTATTGAATTAGAAGGAACAAGTTACCGATTGAATGATCGTAATCGTGCTTTTGCAGATAGTCCGCTTTTTCAGGGTAAGGAAACAAACAAACTTGAGCTACGCAGATCGGATATCCGCCTGAGAGCAATCTGGGATTTTCCGGTGAAAAACTTTTACTGGCTGAGTTTATCGGCTGGTTACAGACTTGTATATCGCTACAATGTTGACCAAGGTGAGATCTACAGAGGATTTGGGCTTGTGAACGATGCGC
This sequence comes from Saprospira sp., assembly GCA_044379045.1. GTDB lineage: Bacteria > Bacteroidota > Bacteroidia > Chitinophagales > Saprospiraceae > Saprospira. The sequence goes on along the minus strand of JBIPOO010000068.1, from coordinate 12,642 downwards.
CTTATTTATTGGAAAACGATATTTCGGGAGCCCTTTTTATCTCTGTTAATGCCTGTTTGGTCAGTCCTTGATTTCTATTTTTTTAAATTTATAAAACCAGTTTTATGAGATTATTTTTCTTTGCTGCATTTGCTGCAGTTATATTTGCTTCATGCGATAGTCGTCCCGAATCTACTAAAGAATGGGAACAGGTGTTGGAATTTCCTGCCCAAAAACTAGACCCAGGATCGAACACTTTACAATTCGATTTACCGCAAACTGCAAAAACTTTTGCCGAGGCTAATGGTATGGATCCCAAAGCGATTCAAACAGTTGAATTATTATCTTGCGAAGCTTATCTTGAAGATGGAAACAATTTCGATGATGTAGAAGGGGTCACCTTTCAACTAAGCTCTAAAAATGCAAAAATGCAACAATTGGCAATTGCCGAAAACAAAGATAAAGGTAAGAAGTCGCTCAAACTTGATATTGCAAAGAAAAACGACGCCGCAGCTCATTTCAATTCCGATAAGGTAATTGCAGTAGTGGAGGTAAATGCTTCTGAGGGTGGCGATAAAGAATACAAATTCAAAGCGAAAGTAAAATTCCGCTTTATCTCAAAACAAAACGATTCTAAATAATCATTAAACAAAACGAGCTATGAAAAGTACAGTATTATTTTCTTTATTCGTTCTTATGCTTGCAGGTATTTCTGCCAATGCCCAAAAATTTTCAGCCGATGATCTGATTGGTGTATGGGAGCCAAGCCACGGTAAAGGTAGAGTAAAAATTGAAAAAATTGGAGATAAATATTTTGGCAAAGTGGTTTGGATTAGAGAACCACTCGATCCGGAAACAGGTGAAAAAAAACTAGACAAAAACAACCCAGATCCTACCCTTCGCAAGCGCAAAAGACTAGGTCTGCGCGTATTGCAGGATTTCGTATCGAACGGTAGTGGGTACTGGGACAGCGGAACCATATATGATCCTGAAACCGGAACTACTTATAATTGCAAAATCACTATGAAAAACAAAAACACGCTCGATATCAGAGGTTTTGTAGGTGTTTCTGTTTTTGGTAGAACCGATACTTGGAAAAGAGTTGAATAAAAACAGCATCTATATATAGAAAATGGGCTTTCTTGCAACAAGAAAGCCCATTTTCTATTTAAAAGCAAACAGATTATAAAGTCCAATCCATTAGTCTGCGCAGCCATGAAATTTTCAATTTGTATGGCGCATAACGCACGGGATCATCCACAAGGAAAGTACGGCGCAATACCGATTTCATGTGAGAGAATACATCGAAAGAAAGTTGACCATGATAGGCACCGATACCGCTATCGCCAACACCTCCGAAAGGAAGATGTGGATTGGCAATATGCAACAGCGTATCGTTTACTGTTACTCCACCGGCAGATGTTTCTGACAATACTTTTTGAACTTTTTTCTCATCTTTCGAGAAAATATAGAGTGCAAGCGGTTTTGGTCTTTTATTAATAAAATCGATGGCGTCTTTCATATTATCGTATGCTATGATTGGAAGCACCGGACCAAAAATCTCATCAGTCATAACTTTGGCATCTTCGGACACATTTTCGAGCAGGGTTGGCTCTATGTAATTATCGGCAGCATCTACTTTTCCGCCAAAAAGTATGTCGCCGTCTTCAATGTAGGCTGCAACACGTTTCAGGTGATGATTATTAATGATACGTGGATAGTGTTCACTGCGCTGAGCATCATCACCATATGATTTTTTAACATACTCGATAATTTTTGCGACCAACTGATCTTTGACTGCTTTATCGACCAGAATATAGTCGGGTGCAATACAGGTTTGACCCGCATTGACAAATTTACCCCATGCAATACGTTTGGCAGTGAGTGCAATATTAGTGTCACGATCGACTATGCAAGGACTTTTTCCACCAAGTTCAAGTGTAACTGGTGTAAGATGTTTGGCTGCAGCCTGATACACAATTCGTCCTACATTGGTACCACCGGTGAAAAAGATATAATCGAACTTTTCTTCCAAAAGTGCTTTAGATTCTGGAACACCGCCCTCAACACAGGCAATATACTCAGGCGCAAAGTTTTCTGAAATTACTTTTGCTATCATAGCCGAAGTTGCAGGGGCAAACTCCGATGGTTTCAGAACTGCTGTATTTCCGGCCGCCATAGCACCTATAAGTGGCGCAAAAAGTAGCTGAAATGGATAATTCCAGGGTGAAATGATCAAAGTTACACCATAGGGTTCAGGCTGTACATAGCTGTTCCCATTGAAATGGAAGAGTGGGGTAGGAACCGTTCTAGGTTTTGCCCATTTATCGATATTTGAAATCGCTTTTTTGAGTTCTACGAGCACAAAGCCGATTTCGGTGGCGTAGGCCTCGAATTCGTGCTTGCGCAGGTCTTTTTTTAAAGCTTCAATAAAATCGGCTTCATGGGTTGAGACCAAATTTTTTAAAAGAATAAGCTTTTCTTTGCGGAATTTGACCGATTTGGTGGCTCCGCTATTGAAATAGGCCCTTTGCTGAGCTATAATTGTTTTGATTGCTGTAGTTTCAACAGTGTTTGTTAAAGTTTCCATTGTATAAGTTGTTGGTTTACACAGCTAAGATAAGAATATTTTTAAATTATTCAGAACAAGCAGTCAAATTAAGTAAACGTTCAATAATAATAATGTGTTTTAGCTTCGCGGAGACTTCGGGTTTATGATTGAGTACTTAATGCAGAACGCTATTAAAAACCATATCCTGCGCACTGTGTAGTAAATTCAGCGCTGTTAAAATTTGGGTTAATTTTCAGATTTTTGAATTCATATTTTTCAAAAACACCCTTATCGTCGTAAACAACCTGATAGATAGGTATGCCACTAGATTTATCGATGTAAAGTTCAGCCTTTTTAGCAAATGCATTGGGTACCTTGAGTACCATGCCCTTAGTTACATTTGCGCCATATCCCAGATTATTTTTTTCCATAACCAAATATTCCGAAACATTAATCCTTTCGCATAAACTCAAAAGACTTTCAGATTGTGTACAAGTATAGGATATAAATTGAAAATCGGGATTATCCAATATCAGTTTTGTGCAACTTTTTCCATTCCAGGTATAATCTCCGGCTATTGTAATGATATCCTCCAATTTCTGCCCATTTGCAGCTAATTTCTTTTCAGTGTTTTTTACCTGAGCATAGAGGTAAGAAAAACCAGCATGTGTAATTGGGTGATGCCCATCATTTCGAACTTTTGGGCTATTAACATCAAAACTTACATTAACGTATGGGAATCCGTTTGGATTGATAAAAGGCTTATTGTTGTTCCACCCGGCTACATAAAGTAACTCTACACCTGAGTCCTGGTTTTTCATATATAATTTTTTTGGACTCACTTGAATTTTGAACTTTGAGTTTCTGATCTCTATTCTTTTTCCTATGCGTTCTTGTGAAGTCATATCGTAAGACATGGTCTGCAGACTGCCGATGGCAATATACATTTTGTCGAGTGTACTGCGAACACTTTGAGCACTTAAATTACCCGAAATTATAATAAAAATACTGAGCAGCAATAAAAAAACAATTCTCATAAAATAAGTAAGTTATTTAAATCCATAAGATGCACATTGTGTTGTGAATTCACCACTGCTAAGTTGAGGGTTTATTTTAAGGTTTTTGAATTCAAACTTTTCGAAAACACCCTTATCGTCATGAACAATCTGATAAATAGGCAGATTAGTTTCTTTGTCGATAAAAATCTCAACTTTTTTGGCAAAGGCATTAGGAATTTTTATCAGCTTGTCTTTATATACTTTGGCGCCATAACCCAGATTATTTTTTTCCATGACCATATATTCCGAAACATTGATACGCTCACAGAGATTATATAATGTCTCGGATTGTGTACAGGTATAATCGACAAATTTAAAATCAGGATTTGTTAGAACAATTTTGGTACAGCTCCGGCCATTCCAGGTATAGCTTCCTTCAACCTTGATAATATTGTCAATTTTTTCCCCTTCTTTAGCAATGAGCTTTTCGGTATTTTTCATTTGGGTAAGCAAATAGTTAAAACCTGCATGTGTTACCGGATGATGCCCGTCGGCCCGCACTCTGGAGCTATTCAAATCAAGACTGACATTCACCCATGGAAAACCGTTTGGATTGATAAATGGCATATTGTTGTTCCAACCCGAAACATAAAGCAGTTCAACACCGCTGTCTTTATCTTTCATATAAACCTTTCGGGGGCTAATCTGTACTTTGAAAGACATATTCTTAACAACCATTTTGGCACCAATTCTTTCAGATGAAGTCATGTCGTAAGCCATCAGATTGGTTGTACCGATAGCGGTATACATTTTATCTAAAACAGATCTTAATGACTGTGCCTTCAATTGGGAAACTGCAAAAAGCAAAAGAGCTGAAAACAATAGATTTTTCATAGAAAAGCGCATAGGTTTGGTTATTAAATAGTAAGGCTGCAATTAATTTGATGATTAACTGCAGCCTTAGCCCCCATTCAATATGGGATTATCTTACAATTATTTTCTTGCTTAAGAGTCTGTTGCCAATTTGGAGTTGCATAAGGTAAACACCTGCACCAAATTCTCTAAGATTCATTTTGTCGGTGTAAGTCCCATTTACAACACCCAAATTTTCTGAACGCAGCGTTCTGCCAAGCATATCACTAACCTTCAAAGAAACTTCCTGCGTTTGTGTATCAGGACTTTGAAACTGAACAGTAACTTCTCCGGATGTTGGATTGGGATTAACACTGAATGAGGCAGAAATTTCATCGAACAAATCAGTCGAAGCATTACAATCGGCAGCAACTACAAAACCTGTGGTATTGAAAGTGTCTCTCAACACAGTATTAGCTCTTGTAAGGTTAACTGTTACAGAAAGCTGACCATTGGTTAACGTAAAAGAGTTAGCTGTTGTATCGGCCGAGAAATTAACACGTCCACAGTCTTCAGGACCAGGAAGTCCTTGGAATACAGCATCATCGTCCTGAACCCAAATCTCATATCTCGTACCAGGAACCATAAGGATATTATTCCCAAAATTCCAGCTTACGGGTGTACCCGCATTCAAAGTATATCCAGTAACTGTATCTGTTCCTGATTGTGAACCTGTAATAGTAATGAATAGATCGGTTCCTGCAGGGATAAGGTCTGTACAAGGTGATCCATTTATTGTTACTGAGTTTATGAACACGTTTTGTATGGTTTCACTGATTACCGCCTGATATGTTACCTCATAAGTTCCTGTATCGGAATATACCACATTGGCAGGGTTCTGATTGGTACTCGTTTGTCCATTACCAAAATCCCAAAAATAAGTGGCAGTCTGACCCAATGAAGTATCTGCTTCAATGCTGTTATTAAAGCTTACTGTAAGTGGAGCACAACCACTTGAATTGGTCATAGTAAAACCTGCACTAGTATCTGGCAATACCAAAAACTCAAGCGGAATGGTAGCTGGCTGTGGAGCCAAAATACCGGTTTCGACCAATACTGAAATATTTACAACGAAAATACCTGACTGGCGAGGTGTACCGCAAATAGTAATACAACCGTCGCGTGTATCTGGAGCTGCTTCATCGTAACGGGCAGGCAACGGACGGTCTAAGGTAAAGCTCATACCCAATGGAAGACCAGAAATTCCCTGTACAGAAAATGCTGTCAAGTTAATACCTGCGGGAATATTTTGAGTAGTGTCCAAGGCAATGAGCGGAGTCGTTGTCATTGGAAGGCGGAAACTTAATTGTTCCTCATAATATTCGTTCTGACGGGCATTGGGAAAAGTGTCGAGATAAACTGTATCTACCGGCATAGTAGGTAGAATAACGGTACAGGTTGGACAGGATTGTGCATTCAGCTGCATGGAAACAGCAAAAAACAATGCCATACAAACCAAAAGCGTATTGATTTTTTTCATAAATAAGAGTTTAATTTGTTATTCAAATGTAAAACTACAAAAAAATGCCGCAAAACACAAGTCTGGTGAATAAATATTTCAGACTTGCACTTTGCGGCAGTAAATAAATTCTATCAGTTGAATTAACGAACTGTCAATTTTTGAGTTTGGCTGTTTTTGCCATCTGTAATTTCAACGATGTACATACCGGCAGCAAAACCTGAAGTAGCTGCATTGTAAGTATATGTTCCTTCGATCAAACCGAGGTTTTGGCTGCTAACTTTAACGCCAAGAGCGTTGTAGATATTAACAGAAACATCAGTAGCCTTTTCAGTTGACAACTGAAGCGTAACATCGCCTGAAGTTGGGTTTGGATACATGGCAAGTTCTGCAACAGGGCTGAACTGCTCAACAGCAACATTATTAGCTGCTTTGTACCAGTAAATTGCATTTGGATTCATACCGTAGCAAAGAATTACACCATCAACTGTAGTACCGCAACCTGCATTTGAAAGAAGGCCTGCATAACCGTTAACAAGGCCCATATAGTTGAGCAAACCAGGGACAGAAAGCTGAGCATCGGTAAAAGCATCAAATACAGTCAATACATCAGTTAGATTATTTACATCGTCTTGGCTATCGATACCCAAATTGCCCAATGTATCGCAAAAACCACGAGTAGTGGCATCCAATTCGAACAAAGCGCAGCATCCATTGCTGGTACCAGTGATAGTACCTGTAAGGATTCTATTCAAAAGTCCTTTAACCTGAGTAAGATCGTATCCAACAGCCACAACACCAAAAGTATCACCAGCATTGATTGATACACCATAACGAGAAATAGTAGCAGGGTCGAAGATACCGTCAGCATCAGAACCTAAAATTACCCAACCGCCACCAGCAGTTGTGTCGCAAGCAGTGCGTGCAGAGTCAAGGGCACAAGTTTTTTTAACAACTAGGTACTCAACATTTGGAAGACCAACAGCCTGAACCGCCATAGGAGGAGCAGGAGTCCAGATGGTGGCTCCGATTTGGCTACCTGAATAAAAACCTGACTGTACTTCAGGTGCAGTTTTGTTGTTACATGCAGTTTGTGCCTGTGCAAAAAGTTGGCTGCCAATAAGGCTTAAGCAGCATGTAAGTGCGTAAATAGCAATTTTTTTCATCACATCAGTTTTTTTGATTATTGAAAAGAAAAAACAAAATTCAATGATTTTTATCATCTGAACACACAAATATAGGCAATGAAATTTAAGTTCAAAAATTTTAATGCATTAGCTGCATCAAAATATTAAATTCTTAAAAAAAACTACTGCTCAAATCATTGAATAGCACTTAAAATTGACTTTATTTGCCAAACTAATTTTAACTTGCTGAAAGATTTTAATCAATTTTAGTCATATTTACCAAAATTTATAAGAAGCCAATCCTATATATCACTCAATAAAAACCTGTTTGTTTTATGAAAATCAATTTTTTATTCAAAACAATTATCCTCAACTGCCTAATATTTATGGGCTTTTGTCAGGCTGCTTTTGCCCAGACAGCTACGCTAAAAGGAATCATTACTGATGAGGCTACCGGAGAAGCCGCTCCGGCCAATGTGGTCATTACCGATATGCAGGATGCCGTAGTGGGTGGCACCATTGCAGACATTATAACGGGAGAATATCTTGTAGAACTCAACCCCGGCAAATATAAAGTGACTTTCAGCTTCATGAGCATGGAAGCTCAGAAATTTGAAATTGAGCTTGCCGCCAACGAGACCAAAGAAATCAACGTGACCATGAAGGAAGAGGTGAACCCAATGCGCGAAGTCACGGTAACTGGATCTAAATCTGGAACTGTTCTGGCAAAAAATACGGTATCGATTGATGTTGTAAAACCTGCGCTCGTAGACAATACCAATGCCACCAAAGTGGATGATGTAGTGGATAAAGTGCCGGGTGTAAATGTAGTGGACGGTCAGGCCAATATCCGCGGTGGTGCGGGCTGGTCTTACGGTGCGGGTAGCCGCGTACTCATTCTGGTCGATGACCTGCCCTTCATGTCGGCCGATGCAGGTTCTGCAAACTGGCGCGATATTCCCGTTGAAAATATCGATCAGATTGAGGTATTGAAAGGTGCTGCATCTGCACTTTATGGCTCATCGGCACTTAACGGTATCATCAACATTCGTACAGGCTATGCCAAAGCAAAACCCGAAACCAAGTTTTCGGTTTTTCAGACATCTTTTGCGGCTCCACGCGACCGTAAAATACCCAGTAGATTAGACCCTAATGTGATGGTTGATGTTACAAATTTAGACTGGTGGAATCAGGACCAAATCACTACAGATATCAACACAAATATTGGTGATTCAATCTACACAGCAGAAGACACGAGTTTTCAACCCAGATATTTTGCAGGTCCGCTTGGTTTCAGAAAGCCAATTGAACTGGGCGCTAGTTTTGGCCACAAACAGAAATTTGGTAAATTTGACCTTACGCTAGGTGGTTATGGCTACTTCAGCGATTCATACCTGGCCGGTTCTTATGAGCGCAAAATAAGGCTCAATTCCAATATGCGCTACCGTTTTACGGATAGTTTACATGTTGGGCTAAATATCAATGCAAACTATGGAAAATCAGCATCCTTCTTTATTTGGGGGAATAACAGCTTTGCAGCAATTGGCCCTTTGAGCGATTCGCTTAGTTTTATGACCCTACCTGGAACAATAACTGAATCAACCATCAATCGTATCAATGTTGACCCATATCTAACGGCTTATGACCGTTTTGGTAACCGCCACCGAGTTCAGACCCGTATCTATTACATAAATAACGCAAATGCTAATAATCAAAGTAATTCCTCAACGCTTTTTTATAGCGAATATCAATATCAGCGCCAGTTCAAACAATTGGCCGATATCAAAGTAGTGAGCGGCGTTGTTGGTCAGTATTCATTGGCTCAGGCAGAGTTATTTGGTAATGCGAGTTACAATGTTGCCAATGCTGCTGCCTATTTACAATTGGAAAAAGGTTTCATCAAAGATGATTTTGGCAATGACAAACTTATTTTCTCATTCGGTGCCCGTTATGAGATGAATGCAATCTATAGCCCCGATTCTGTATTGATTAGCCCTACCCAAGCAAGGGTATTTAATCCCGATTCAAATTTTGTAGAAGCCAAACCAGTATTCAGGGCAGGTGTAAACTATGAAATTACACCAATAACCTTTATCCGTGCTTCATGGGGTCAGGGTTATCGTTTCCCAACCATTGCCGAAAGATATATCACAACTCTGGTAGGAAGCGGAAGTTCTTCATTGGAAGTACGCGCTAATCCTAAACTTCAGTCAGAAACCGGCTGGTCGGCCGAAATTGGTATCAAGCAGGGCCTTATGATTACGCGCAACTGGAAAGGTTTTGTTGACATTTCCGGATTTATGACCCAATACCAGAATATGATGGAATTTACTTTCTGTGGTGGCGATACAACTGAAATCAATAGAATTAACTTGGGTGGTGTAAACAATGGCACAACACCTATTTTCTTTCAATCTGCCAATATTGGTAACACCAATGTAATCGGAGGGGAAATTTCATTGATTGGTATGGGTAAAATTGGTTCGGTCGAGGTAAATATTTTATCGGGTTATACTTATATCGATCCACGCTTTAAAGAATTTACAGATCAGCAGCGTTTGTTGACTTCCGACAGTTCAAATATACTTAAGTATAGATCAAGGCATAATGTAAAATTCGACATTGAGGCCTTCTTCCTCAAAAAGAACAATCTATCGGTAGGACTTTCAGTAAACTACAATAGTAGAATGATTGCAATTGATAAAGTTTTCCAGGACTTGATTTTATCTGATAATGACTTCCCTCTTGGCCCTGCCGATGCATTTGGCATTGGCCGCTACCGCGACAATGTAAATGCCGGAGAATACACCAATATCGGTGCACGTATCGGTTACCGTCATGCCTTTATGAAAGCCGATGGTAAAAATGAAAAATTTGCCATGAAATTGTCTTTGGTTGGTAAAAACCTCTTGAATCAGGAATATACGGTGCGTCCTGCACTTGTAGGTGCGCCATTAAATGTAACTGTAAGATTGGATGTAGAATTCTAATTAAAGAAAAGATTGAAGCTAATATCAAAAAATGCAGATTTGGAATTTCCAAATCTGCATTTTTTGTTAAATAAGACTGTCAGTTCACGATTCTTAAGCGATTGAAAACTGAGCAGTAACTGCAATAAAGTATGACTTACTCTTTATATAGTGTCACATCATAAGATCTGCTTCTATCCATAGTGTACCATTTACCCACAATTTTCCCGGGAAAATCAAATCCATTAAGATTATTAAACACAAAGTATCCGGTATTTTTATCATCTACTGATTCGGTTAACTTGATCGCACCTTCGAATACGCCATCTTCGCCTCTGAACCAGATTGTTTCTCCTACACTCTTGTAGGAGTATTTGCCAATTATGTAATTGTAGAAACGGCTTGGAACTTGAAAAGTCAGTTCAATAGGAATGTTCCCTATAGTACCGTTGTATTTGTATTCCTCAACACTGATTTGTGCAGACAAATTGGTTGAAGCAATAAGAGAAAGGCTCAGCGCCAGGAACATCATCAGATTTTTCATTTCGCATCAATTTTAAAGTTTAATAAAATTTTAATAGGTACAGTTAATCGTCAAAGAAAACTAACCAAGGCTAAAATTATGGTATTTTTGTAATTTTTATATTTTACTTTAATAGTTTATTATTTTATTTTTTGCAGGAGAGGCTGTTTGCTACATAATGGGTTTTGATTAGCTTAACTCAGAAATGCTCCGATAGATTTTCTTTGTTTTTAATTCCTTTTGCAACAAAATTGCAAAAAGAGTTGTAATATAGCGTTCGCATTTAAGTTTGGCTTTTAGGAACCAAATAATAAATACTAAGCATCAATTATTTATGCATGAAAATTTTTGGCCGGCATTTTTACTGACCATCTTTGCAGGTCTCTCAACCGGAATAGGCAGTTCGATAGCATTTTTTGTAAAAAACAGAAATAATACAAAATTTCTTACGCTTTCGATGGGCTTTGCTGCGGGAGTGATGATTTATGTTTCCTTTATGGAAATATTTCCTCATGCACTCAACGCATTGGATAATATTAGTTCTGAAGACGGTAAAGGAGGACATTCCTACCGCTATATAGGCATTATAGCATTTTTTGCCGGGATGTTACTTGTGGCGCTTATCGATAAAATTGTCCCACACGATGACAATCCGCATGAATTTATGACAGCTGAAGAAAAAGAAGCAGCTGAGGCTGATATAGAAGCCATTAAAAAAGGAAATGAGGTATCGCCTGCTGGGAAAAAAAGATTAATGAGAATTGGTTTGCTCACTGCAACTGCGCTGGCTTTGCATAACTTTCCCGAAGGTATTGCCACCTTTGTTTCGGCATTGGAAAGTGTCTCGCTCGGATTTACAATAGCTGTGGCCATCGCACTGCACAATATACCTGAAGGAATAGCCGTATCGATGCCGGTTTACTATGCTACAGGGAGCCGTTCGAAAGCTTTCTGGTATTCTTTTTTATCGGGAGTGGTAGAGCCTTTGGGTGCAATTCTTGCATATTTTATCCTGATGCCTTTCTTGAATGAAATGATGATTGCAATTCTACTATCTGGGGTTGCAGGCATCATGGTATTTATTGCCCTCGACCAGCTATTGCCGGCGGCAGAGGAATATGGTGAACATCACATCAGCATTTACGGTATGGTAGCCGGAATGGCAATGATGGCAGTAAGTCTGCTGATGCTGAATCATGCACATTGATTTATACATTACGCTGTTTTCCATTTTTAAATAGTATCTTTGCCCCTTTATTGCTTGAAAAAGTAAGATTTATGAGCGAAAAAATTCAAATACTGGAAATCAGATCCGAGCTTGGAGCCGGAACCCGCGGTGCAAGCTTAGGAATCGGTGCCATAAAAGTTGCATCGCTCAAAGTTGGCGACCCTTATTTTGCACAATATCCATTGCATTTGGTTCCTAATGAAAATGAGCTGCTGTTTCGTCCCACGCAGACTACAAGGCATGCAAAATATATCAAGGGCATCCTGAAAGTCTACAACTATGTTGCCGAAGCAATGGATGAACTCCTGCACGAACGCACCGAATTTATAGTCATCCTTTCGGGTGATCATTCTTCGGCTGGTGCATCTATCTCGGGCCTGAAAACAGCTTTTCCTGAAAAAAGATTGGGTGTAATCTGGGTAGACGCGCATGCCGATATGCATACACCCTATACTACTCCGTCTGGAAATTTGCACGGCATGCCGCTGGCACTGAGTCTGGGTTTCGACAATCTGGACAAAAGACGCAATGACCCTTCTCCCGAAGTGAGCATGTATTGGAATCAGTTGAAATATGTGGGTAATATCGCTCCCAAAATTTATCCCGAAGACCTGGTTTTTATCGCCCTGCGCGATACCGAAGAGGAAGAAGACTTCCTAATAGAACAACATGAAGTAAAGACATTCAGAGTGAAAGATGTAAACGAACGCGGCGCTGTAAAAATAGCAGAAGAAACCCTCGATCATCTTAAAAATTGCGACATGCTCTATATCTCCTTCGATGTTGACAGTATGGACTGCAACCTTGTATCAAAAGGGACTGGAACGCCCGTTCCGGATGGACTTACAATCAGTCAGGCCGAACAGCTGCTTTGTCGGCTGGCAGCAGATGAGCGT
>JBIPOO010000282.1:0-4899 GCA_044379045.1 Saprospira sp. | reverse complement strand
TGAATTTTCAATTTTTGAACAAATCTGCATGGCTTCTGTGATTTCGAAAGCCATAAAAGATGATTTGAGCTTGTGCGCAAGATTTTTTAAGTCTGTCCAAGATTCATGAGCAATCATATTTCTCATACTTTGCAGGTCCTGGCTTGTCGTATGTATAAATAATTTGTACAATTTGTCTGCGTCTTCTTTTTTATGGGCATATTTCATAGCCAGTTTCTGTAAACTCATTGTCTTTTGATTACTTGCATTTGAATGTCTGAGAAAAAGGCTGAGTTTGTCAATCAACTGCTCGATGGTAAATGGTTTGGCGATGTATGCATTCATACCGGCAAGGTAACAAGCATCAATATCTTTTTGAACAGTATTAGCCGACTGAGCCAGAATTGGCGTGTCGATTTTTAGTTCATTTCTGATAATTTTCGATGCACTTATACCATCAAGTTTGGGCATCTGTACATCCATGAGAATAAGATCATAACTGTTTTCGCGGCATTTTTGCACTGCTTCCAGGCCATCAATTGCTTTGTCAATTTTAAAACCAAAATCACTGAGAATCGTCTCGAGATAGAGCAGATTTACGGGATTGTCTTCAACAACCAGTAGTCTGGAGTTATCGAATATGACAGTAGTTTCAACTCCCTCTTCCTTATTGATTTCCTCATTGATACGAAATGGAATCTCAAAGGTAAATTCACTGCCTACACCAGGTGTACTTTGCACCGATATGGTACCACCCATTTTATTGATGAGCTCTTTTACAATATAAAGCCCCAAACCACTGCCACCGTGGGTACGTGAGATAGAGTCATCGGCCTGCGTAAATTTTTCAAAAATTGCATTCAACTTGCTTTCTTCAATACCAATTCCACTGTCTTTTACAGAGAAGGAAAGCAACTGTTGGTCTTTGTCACGGTTTACAAGCGAAAGACTCAATCTTACTTCACCATTTGAAGTAAACTTTATGGAATTGCTGATTAGGTTGGATAGGATTTGAGCAAAACGAAGCGCATCGCCCGAAACAAAACTTACCACCTCTGAATCTTTGAGATATTTTAAGCGAATTCCTTTTTGGTCGGCCTGAAATTTTTGTGATTTTAATACGGTATTGATTGTGTCTTCCAGATTGAAAGGAAAATCGACAATGTTAAAATCTTCTGTCTGTATTTTAGAAATATCGAGAATATCATTGATAAGATTGAGCAATACCTGCGACTGATCGGAGATGATATCAAGATAATTGCGCTGTTTTTCCTCCATGACAGATTTCGACATCAATTTTGCCATTCCAATGATACCATTGAGCGGAGTACGCATCTCATGGCTCATTTTTGCAATGAAATTTTGCTGTGCATTGCTTGCACTTTGCAGCTGTTTCATCGAAAGTTCAATTTCTTCGACGTATTTTTTCTCCGAATCAACAAAAATGATGTTTGAATAAATATTGCCAGCAAGCCTGCAGCAAAGTTTGAGAATGCTTTGATATTCTTCCGTAAAGAAATTGGGTTCCTCACTTGCAAAACCGAAAGCTCCCAGCGATTTGTCTTCGGTCGAAATAGGCATCCAAAGCCTGGATCTTACAACAAATTCACGTTTTCCGGACTGCACATAACTGGGAACATTCTCAGTTTGCATGTCATTGATAACTAATGCTTCTCTATTGGTGAAAACCCAGCCAGGATGCCTTTCCATCGCTGTTTTTTCGCTGTAGATTTTGTCCTCTTCCGAAAAGCCCTTATTGGCATACAACCTGAGTCTGTTTTCTTTGAAATCCCATAAGAAAATAGAGGAATAAGGAACATTAATAAACTCATCAACCACCTTGAACAAGGCATCGGCAAGCGATTGAGCGTCGCTGGCAGTAGCTATGGCATCGGTGATATTGCTGAGAAAATTAAGAGATTCCTTTTTGGTAGGATTCATGGATTTGTTCTTGGTACTTTGGCAAAGATAAAAAATTATTACAATAATTGTAGATACATATATTTAAACAAACTTTAATATGTAAAGAAAATACAAAACAAAGCTAGTTGGTATTATGTTTAAAACTTATGACTTGAATCACATTAGTTAATGATACCTGTTCTAAAGCGCTTGACTGCTATTATTGTGATTGGCTGAAAAAATGTTAAGGCGAGGAATTAAATCATCCGCTTCGCCTTCATTTCCAGGTATTTATTAACTGTATTTATAGAGAGATCTTCAGGTCTGGTGAGAATAACCTGAATGCCGTATTGGCGAAGTTCCTGAACAATACGTTCCTTCTCTTCCACAAATTTCATGGCAATGGTTTTGTTGTAAATATCCTCTGTATTATTTGCATCTTTATCTGCAAAGTCTTTGATTTCAGTATTTTCAAAAAAAATCACAACCAACAGGTGCAGGTGATTGATCATGCGCAGGATGGGCAATACACGCATCATAGCCGAATAACTTTCGAAATTGGTATATAAAAACATGAGGCAACGACGACGAATAAATTGTCTAGATGCTTGGTAAAGCAATTCGAAATTGGCTTCAAGATTTCGCTCTTTTTCTTTGAAAAGGGTTTCAATGATTACCCTCAGTTGTTTAGGGCCACTTTCGGGTTTTACGGTAGCCCCAATTTTGTCGGAAAAAGTGAGCAGACCCACCTTATCGTGTTTTTGAAGGGCTACATTCGAGATGACGAGCGAGGTATTGATGGCGTAATCCATGAGGCTAAGCCCGTCGAAAGGCATTTTCATCGATCGGCCCTTGTCAATCACTGTAAAAATCTGTTGGGAGCGCTCATCCTCATATTGGTTTACCATCAGGGCATTCTTTCGGCTTGTGGCTTTCCAGTTGATGGAGCGAAAATCGTCCCCTTTTACATATTCTCTGATTTGTTCAAACTCATAACTACTGCCTAGTTTACGCATTTTTTTTACACCCGGAAAGACGGAAATTCTAGCTAGTGCCAGCAATTCGTATTTTTTCATTTGAATGACTGAAGGATACACCGCTATACCTGCGTCTGAATTTATAACAATTCTGCGTTCAACAAGGCCTAAGGGAGATTTAAGAAAGAGGTTAATTTTTCTGAACAAATATTCACCTCTGCTCAGCGGTTTCAATTCATAAACTATGGTTTCTTCGCCGAAGCCTTTTAAAATGGTATTAATTACAAAATCTCTTTTTTGAAACTGAACGGGCAATTCATCAATAATATTAACTTTGAGTTTAAGACCGTTATTGTTTTTTATCTTCAATTTAATTGGATTGTCATCTCCAAGAGAAAATAACCTTGGCAGCATTCTTTGGCAATCGACCAGGTTTTTTTTATTGAAAAGTAGTAGCATGTCGAGTGCGCAGACAGCAATAAAGACTAGTAATGCTGACTGAGCGGCATAGTACAAAAGAGGAATAAAAAATCCGGAAACAGTGAGTGCCGATATGGAACTCATCACCCAAAAGAATCTTGAAGGCAGATAAATATCTTTTAAATAAATGATAACGAGCGCAAAGGTCAATACTGTGCGCCAGGTCCATAGCAGCGGAATATTGATTGGATTTGGGATGAAACTGGCGGCAATAATCAGAATCAGTACTGCCGCAAATAGCCATTTTGTGACTTTATTCATATATTTTGGTTAGGAACTACAAGATATAAATATATACAGAGTACAACAAAATATTTGATAAAAATTTTGATTCATGGACGTTCCAGGTAAAAATAACTGACCTCCGCTTTTTCATCATCGAAAGTATATACTGCCTGCTTTCCCTGTAGTTCAAAAAAAGCAATCATAGCAAAATCGCCAACACAACCCAAGCTGTGCGTAAGAAAAAGCCCCCAAAAATAAAAATGCCAAAAAGGATTTCCGAAACTAATGAGAAGTAAGGTCATTACAATAGTGCTGATGACGGCAAAAGGTGCTGCTGCCAATGCAATGAATTGTATTTTGCTAACCACAAAATTTGGGGCAATTGCATAAAACGCCAGTTTTGACCATATGACGCCATATTTTACGCGCTTGGCTCCAAAATATTTGTACATCAGTCCATGTATGATTTCATGCGGTGCAACCAGCAGAAAAAAACTGATTATACCCAACAAAAAACCACTCAGATATGTCAGACATTTGTTTGAATTGATAAAAAACAAATAAGCTGATATAATTATAAACACCAGGAAGGAAACTAACAAAAAAATTCTGTAAGCGCTTGCCAATAGTGTTTTTGAATAGAGATAGCTGCCAACAAATTTAGCAATATCGCTGTGTTTCAAAATAAGAAGCATTTTGTAGCGCTCCTTGTCGTTTTGAAGTTCGGAATAGTTTGGGTTCATCCCTGAAGCTTTTGAAAACAAAGTTAACAGCTTAAAATAGTTAAGTGTATATTTGCCACTCTAAAAAATTAAAGTTTACTGCTTCATATGCTTTTTCTGCTCCTGAGTGTCCTAAGTTCTACAATATTGGTCATGGTATTTAAGTTTTTTCCCAAATATGGGATCGATACTTTTCAGGCTATTGTGGCAAATTATTTTGTATGCATCGTTTGCGGTACACTGGTTTTGGGACGTTTCCCATTTGGAGCGGATACGATTACTGCGCCCTGGTTGCCATATGCGCTGGGATTGGGCATCTTTTTTATTTCAGGTTTTTATGCGGTAGGCATGACCGTTTTATTTTTTGGACTTACAGTTGCTTCGGTTTTGCAGAAAATGTCGCTTGTCATTTCGGTGCCCTTTGCCATTATTGCCTTTTCAGAGCCTGCTACACCTATGAAGATTAGCGGAGTACTTTTGGCTATGGGGGCAGTGGTACTCAGCAATTGGCCATCAAAAAAAGAAATAGTTTCGAACAAAGAACAGAAAAAAGATGAAAACAAGGATGGATCAGGATTCTTAGTATGTTTTTTCCGCTCTATGCTTTTTTGGTT
>JBIPOO010000280.1:0-4915 GCA_044379045.1 Saprospira sp. | reverse complement strand
TCGATTTTAGCTTGGTCAGCTGTCTGTAATCCAAAATTCTCTGAATTACAGGATACTTAGGCGCTAATTCCGACATGACTTCTTCGTCGGTGCTGTACTGACCAGTTTTGGTTTTTTTCCAGCGGTAGGGAATTTTCATTTTATCGAAGAGCACATCACCAATCTGTTTTGGCGAATCTAGGTTCAGCCAGGGAGTTTCGGCCGTTTCAAGAATCTCTTTGCGCAGTACCTCTATATCTTTTTCGATTTTCAGGCTGTAATCGCCCAGGAAAGCAGTGTCGAGATTCACGCCATTCCATTCCATGTCGGCCAGTACTTTGATGAGCGGTTCTTCTATGTCTAAGTAAAGTTTTCTCAATTCACCAGCCAAAATGCCATCCAGTTTCTGTTTTAATTGCCAGGTGATATCGGCATCCTCGGCTGCATATTCCTTCAGCTTTTCTACCGGAACATCGCGCATGGTAATTTTTTTCTTGGCACCTTTGCCCAGTAGATTTTCAATTGGAACAGGGGAATAGCCCAGATAAGTCTCGGCAAGATAATCCATGCCATGTCTTTGGTCGGGCTCGAGGATATAATGCATGATCATCGTATCCCAAATTCGGCCCTTGACTTCAATGCCGTACCAACGAAGCATCAGCATATCGAATTTAAGATTTTGACCAATTTTGTCAATGTTTTCATTTTCGAAAAGTGGTCTGAGCAGCTCAAGATAGGCTTTGGTTTTATCCTGATTTTCGGGAAAAATTACAAAATATGCTTCCTGCGCCTCGATGGAGAAGGAAATGGCAACCAATTCGGAGCCTATTTCGAGACCAGTTGTTTCGGTGTCGAAACAAAATTCTTTTTGTGCGGAAAGCAGTTTTACAAGCCCTTTAATTTTGTCTTCATCATCAACCAAATGGTACTTGTGTGGCGTATTTTCTACGGTTTTGTTGACGAGGTGAGCATTAGCCGCCATTGATACTTTTTTCTCGGGCTGCTCTATCACATTGCCGAATAAATCGGTCTGTACAGGGGCATCGCTATCCCCATTTTCCAATGCGCCCAGGTCTTTACCCAAAATCTTTTTCGCCAGCGAACGGAATTCCAATTCGCGGAATAGTTCTGTCAAAACCTCTTTGTTGATAGGGTCAATTTGATAAACCGTCGAATCAAATTTTATCGGCACCTCAGTGTCAATTCTCGCTAATTTTTTCGACAGCAGTGCAATTTCTCTATTTTCAAGAATTTGAATACGTTGTTTTTCGGGAAGCTCTGCGGCATTTTCAATGATACCTTCAATGGAGTCGTATTTTTGAATAAGCTGCTGTGCTGTTTTTGGTCCGATTCCTTTTACGCCGGGTATGTTATCCACGGCATCGCCCTGCAGACCAAGCATATCGACCACCTGTTCGACCCGATTAATTCCCCAGGTTGCGCAGATATCTTCTTTTTTCAAAAGCTCCACATCATTGCCCATGCGCCCGGGTTTGTAGAGGTAAATTTTATCGGAAACCAATTGTCCGTAGTCTTTATCGGAGGTAATCATAAATACCTCAAAACCTTCTGCCTCAGCCTGTTTGGCTAGTGTGCCGATTACATCATCGGCCTCATAACCCTGGCAGGTAACTACAGGGATATTCATAGCCTCTATAATCTTTTTAATATAGGGCGTTCCAATGGTTATATCCTCAGGCTGCTCATCGCGGTTTGCCTTGTAAGGTTCATACATTACATGCCGGAAAGTAGGCCCCGAAAGATCGAAGGCTACTGCTATATGTGTAGGCTTTTCCTTTTGTATTACATCCCATACAAGTGAAGTAAATCCATTTACGCAGGATACGTTCACACCCTTTGAGTTGATAAGTGGTCTTTTAATAAAAGCAAAATGTGCTCTGTAAATGAGTGCGTATGCGTCGAGTAGAAATAGTTTTTTTGACATGGAAATTAGATGAAAGATGAAAGATGAACCGAGCTTCACTAAGTGAAAGAAGTATTAGATTTGTATCAGGTATCAGGACTTTTTTAGCAGATTATCAGATGTCAGATTCGCTTCGCGGAGCGCTCAGGTCTTAAGACGAGATCGGTTCTCAGCTTTTTTTTAGACTTCAGACTATCAGACACTAGACGCCAGACGAATAACAATTAACGAATAACAATTAACGAATAACGTTTCATCCGTCAAAGGTAAAGTTATTTAATTATTTGAACTTGAAGAAAAAAATAAGGGTCTATTGCAATGAAAAAAAATTGGCAGGGAATTTTCCGAAGTTTATGCAAAGTAGTTCTTTTAGCATCAGAAAAAATTTGTATTTTAGTTTTAGATAAAATTGTATGAGATTACTTATTTTGATAACTTGCGCTATTATTAGATTGTAGTGTAAAAAAGTTTAGGTAATGGCTATCAAAAAATCTGAATTATACAGCTCTTTATGGGCAAGTTGCGATGAATTGCGTGGTGGTATGGATACATCGCAATACAAAGATTATGTACTTACTATGCTCTTTGTCAAATACATATCGGACAAGGCAAAAAAAGACAATGATTTTGCCATAGAAATTCCAAAGGGCGCTTCCTTCGATGATATGGTCAACCTGATTGGGAATTAATGTTGGGATGCCAATTTAAGTTGAATACATTGAAATTAAATAAAATGCAAGGAATTAACATTGAAAACAAGGCAGATATTCTTTCTATTCAGAGCTTTATAAGTCTCGAAATGATACGTATTCCTGAATATCAGCGGCCTTATAAATGGTCTGAAAAAAACGTGTTACAGCTTATTGAAGACATTCACACATTCAGGGAAAAGCCCCATTACAGATTTGGAACAATTGTCATACATCAAAACTGCCTTTATGAAAATGGAATGGACAAAATGTATAATGACATTGTTGATGGGCAACAGCGATATACAACCTTACGACTCCTGATTTATGCCCTGTATGAACAGACCCTAAATTCCAAAAAGTATCAGCAGAGTACAAAACAGCTTTTACTTGAGTTGATACAAAAACTTGAAAATGTTGAAATAAAATATAACCAAAAAGATAGTATTATAAACATAAATAGAAATTACTTACTAATAAAAAGATCGATTCTGCATTTTGATGATGATACCATATATAAATTTATCACCCAATTCCAGGTAGTAGTTTTCTTTATTACAAATGAAACTGAAGCATTCCAGTTTTTCGACTCCCAAAATTCAAGAGGTAAAGATCTTTATCCGCACGATTTATTAAAAGCTTATCATTTAAGGGAGTTCGATGAAAAAGACATATTAACGCAGGCAAAGGTTGTTACGCGATGGGAAAAGTATACTACTTCAAAACTTGCGTTACTGTTTTCGGAATACCTGTACAGAATTAAAGGTTGGAGCAATAACAGAAGGGCATATTATTTTGCAAAGGATGATATTGATTCTTTCAAAGGTATCAGTATGGATAAAATTGAAAGTTATCCATTTGTAAAAATGTATCAGATAGCACATCATCTTGTGGATAATTACAATGAAAACGTAGAAAGAAAAATAGACAGGCATCATATGTATTTCCCTTTTCAGATAGATCAGCTAATGATCAATGGCAGAAGATTTTTCGAATATGTCGATTACTATCTTGGGATTAATGAAAGATTTAAAGAAAAATATTTTAAAGAAAATGCCGTTGTTGAAAATTATTCAAATTCTGAGCATTTAGTGTACTTAATATATAGCAATAAATTCAATTACAGGGATGGTGAAAGCTACATTAAGGATTTATTTGAATGTGTAACCATATATTACATTGATAAATTCGGAGAAAATGAATTGGACGAATTTATTGAAAAGGCTTTTATATGGTGTTATTATCTTCGTTTTGAGTATCAACGATTGGGCTTTGATTCTTTGGATAAATATGTTGTAGAAAATTCTGAAAATAATTTATTCTTGAAGATAAAAAATGCAATGTTGCCCAAAGATGTGATTAAGTCTCAATTACAAAAACTTCCTACGTATCAGTTAATCTTGAATTTTGAAAAAGATGACTCTAGAAGAATGGATCAAAGAATCGTAAAATTTTTTAAAGACAAACACTACTATGTTAACTAAAAATCAGGACATAAGAGATTTAAGCATCACATCCTTGTTTAACTCTGAGGATAAATATCTTATTCCAATATATCAACGAAATTATGAGTGGGAAGACAAACAGATAGTGCAATTGATTGAAGATATAAAAGATTACTATCTTGAGGAAAATGATAAACTATATTACATAGGAACACTAATTGTTGATTTTAGAAAAACTGATGATGACGCCTATTTTGAGACAATAGATGGGCAGCAGCGCTTAACCACATTTAATATTATTGTCTGTGTATTAAAGCAGCTTGAGCGGGAAAGAAAATTACCTGAATCAATTATTCCTTATCTACAAAAAACAAATATACATTTTGAGTCAAGGCCAAATTCTGAAAAAACGATAACTTTCATTTTTAAGAATGGAAAAAATAAACCAAACTTCACTGATTATAACGTAAATATTGTAAACGCAGTTGATATTATTTACAGACAGCTATTACAGCTTATAGAAAAATTCAGTTCAGCAACTAAAGAGAGGGGATGGGAAGAGAAAACCTTCGAAGGTTTCTTAAATTATTTGTTCAACAAGGTACTTATAGTAAGGGTTCAAGTACCATTAGATACAGATTTGAATCATTATTTCGAAATAATGAATTCAAGGGGGGAACAGTTAGAAAAGCATGAGATTCTGAAATCCAGGCTTATGAAAGAACTGAATAAATGTGAAAATGCTAAAATTATCAGAAAACAATTTAATCTGATATGGGAAGCTTGTTCACAAATGGACACATACGTGCAATTACTTTTTCCTAAAGATTTTAGAGTTAAATTATTTGGAGACAGATGGTTTCAGTATATTCCTAAAG
>JBIPOO010000067.1:0-16769 GCA_044379045.1 Saprospira sp. | reverse complement strand
TGGCTACAAGAATTTCCTTCATGAACGAGGTCGCGAATCTTTGCGAACTGGTAGGTGCCAATGTTGATGATGTTCGTTTAGGGATTGGCTCCGATTTGAGAATCGGTAAAAGATTTTTATTTCCCGGTGTGGGATATGGCGGTAGCTGTTTCCCCAAGGATGTAAAAGCGCTTGCCAAAACAGCTGAAGAATACATGTATGAATTCAGAATTCTAAAAGCCGTGATGGAGGTAAACCGTAGGCAGAAAAACAGGCTTGTTGAAAAAGTATGTAATTATTTTGGCCATAATCTGTCAGGCAAAACCTTTGCAGTCTGGGGGTTGGCATTCAAACCAAATACCGACGATATCAGAGAAGCGCCAGCATTGCACGTCATAGATGAGTTATTGGAACTAGGTGCTAAAGTAAAAGCATATGACCCTGAGGCTATGCATCATGTCAGAGAAATTTATGGCGAAAACATAGAATTAACTACAGACCAATATGCTGCGCTGGAAAAATCGGATGCGCTATTGATCGTTACAGAGTGGAATGCATTCAGAACTCCTGATTTTAATAAACTTGCTGCCGGACTCAATAAAAAAGTTATTTTCGATGGCAGAAACATCTACAGCCTCGAAAGCATGAAAAATCTTGGTTTCTATTACGAAAGTATTGGTCGCGAAACTGTACACCCTTAAAATCGACATTAAATGAAAAGAGTACTGATAACGGGCGCAGCAGGTTTTTTGGGTTCGCACCTCTGCGACAGATTTATTGCAGAAGGCATGTATGTAATTGGAATGGATAATTTGCTCACTGGCTCTCTGGGCAACATTGAACATCTTTTTCCTATGGAAAATTTTGAATTTTACCATCACGATGTTTCAAAATTTGTGCATATTCCCGGACACATAGACTACATACTACACTTTGCATCTCCGGCAAGTCCTATCGACTATTTAAAAATGCCAATTCAAACGTTGAAAGTGGGCTCTTTGGGAACGCACAATTTATTGGGGTTGGCCAGGGTAAAAAATGCAAGAATTTTAGTTGCATCCACCTCGGAAGTGTATGGCGATCCTTTGGTACATCCACAAACCGAAGACTATTGGGGCAATGTTAACCCCATTGGACCCAGGGGTGTTTATGATGAAGCAAAGCGTTTTCAGGAAGCTATCACCATGGCTTACCATAATTTCCATGGTTTAGAAACAAGAATTGTCCGTATTTTTAACACCTACGGTCCTCGTATGCGAGTTGATGATGGACGTGCGCTTCCTGCCTTTTTCTCGCAGGCAATGAGGGACGAAGAAATTACTGTTTTTGGTGATGGCTCCCAAACAAGATCCTTTTGTTTTGTAGATGACCTGATAGATGGAATCTACCGTCTGCTGATGAGCGATTATCACCTGCCTGTAAATATTGGAAATCCTGAAGAAATCAGCATCAGAGACTTTGCCGAAGAGGTCATCAGACTAGTAGGTAAAGGCAGAATCGGCTACCGCCAACTACCCAAAGATGACCCAAAACAAAGGCAACCTGATATTAGCCTTGCAAAAGAGCTTCTGGGTTGGTCTCCAAAAATAAGTCGGACAGAGGGGATTGCCAAAACCTATGAGTATTTTAAAACAGTGGTAGTTTAATTATAGTAATACAATAATATATGTCTAAAAAAATTCTTATTACAGGCGCTGCGGGATTTATAGGTTCTCACGTTGTAAGGCTTTTCGTTAACAAATACCCTGCTTATAAGATTGTAAATCTTGATAAACTGACTTATGCAGGAAATCTTGAAAACCTAAAAGATATAGAAACTTCAGCGAATTACAGTTTTGTAAAAGGGGACATTGTAGATGCTCAATTCGTTAATAAGTTGTTTTCGGAACATCTGTTTGATGGCATTATACATTTAGCAGCTGAATCGCATGTAGATCGTTCAATTTCAAATCCTCTTGCTTTTGTCGAAACAAATGTCATTGGCACACTCAATTTATTAAATGCCGCCAAAGAACAATGGAAAGGTAATGAAAATGATAAATTGTTTTACCATATTTCAACAGATGAAGTCTATGGCAGCTTGGGAGAAGATGGATTTTTTACTGAAACGACAGCCTATGACCCACGTTCTCCATATTCTGCCTCCAAAGCGAGTAGCGACCATTTTGTAAGGGCCTATCATCACACTTATGGTATTCCGGTTGTAGTTTCAAACTGTTCAAATAATTATGGCCCCAACCAGTTTCCCGAAAAATTGATTCCGCTTTGCATACATAATATTAAAAGTGGCAAGGCACTCCCTATTTATGGCGATGGCAAATACACCAGGGATTGGTTATGGGTAATGGATCATGCTGCGGCTATCGACCTCATTTTTCACAAGGGTAAAATTGGAGAAACTTATAATATAGGTGGTCATAACGAATGGAAAAACATTGATTTGGTCCATCTCCTTTGCGACCTGACTGACAAAGCATTAAATCGTCCACAAGGAACAGCCCGTCAGCTCATTACCTTTGTAAAAGACCGTCCTGGACACGATAAAAGATATGCCATCGATGCCAATAAAATAAAAAATGAATTGGGATTTGAGCCAAGCATCACTTTCGAAACCGGCCTTGCCCAAACAATTGACTGGTATCTCAACAATGAAGAATGGCTCGGCAATATTACCAGCGGAGCCTATGCAGCCTATTATGAACAACAATATCAGAACAGATAAACCCAAAGCTCTATGTATAGCAATCTGAAGCGTTTAACATGCTTATTTTTGTTTTTTGGCTTTTGCGCAAAACTAGATGCGCAAATTCCGTCTATTCCAATGATAGACCCTACCAGGGTCAGTAGCGAAAAACCTATTATGCCCGATGCAGAAGCTAAAACTGAAAATTCTGCAAAAGCCAACACGATGAAAGCTGCTGAGGACAAGACCAAAGCAGACATAGAAGCTGATAAAGAAAAAATCAAAAAGGATGAGGACGATAAAGAAATTTTGGCAAAAAAACGTCTTTCAACCTTACCTGAAGCTAAAATCTGGGGGCAAAATTTCTTCAGAGATCAAAGTATTTCACTTTTTGACAGAACCCGCGACCTTAGAGCATTACCAAGCTATTTGCTTAACTCAGGAGATGAACTGAGTGTAACGGTCTGGGGAGTGGTGGATTTCAGCAAAGCAGTTACAATAGGTCTCGATGGTTATATTGACCTTTCAATACCTGAATTAATGGTGCCACGGCTCTACGTCAAAGGTATGAAATTTGGCGATGTACAGGAAGCGATCAAAGAAAGGCTTGCTAATCATATGAATATGCGGAGTTCATATATTGATGTACAGCTTAATTATTCAAGAAATATCACGATAAATATTACAGGCGAGGTTTTTAATGCGGGCAGTTATAGCATCCCAGCAGTGAACACAGCATTTAATGCACTTGTGGCTGCTGCAGGACCAAGCCAGATAGGTAGTGTCCGCAATATTAAAGTGGTAAGCAGCAATAAAGCTACTCGGATTCTCGACATTTATAAGTTTGCTACAAATCCTAATATTGCCGATGAGTTTTTTATGAGCAATAATGACTACATATTTGTACCATTAGCCGGCAGGGTCGTTGAGGTAAAAGGATCTGTTAAAAGACCTTTCTCCTATGAGTTAATTGATAATGAAAACCTAAAAGATGTTCTGCTCTATGCAGGAGGTTTATCGGCCGATGCTTATCTCAGAAACATACAGGTACGACGTTATTCGAATAATGAAGAATCAATCATAGATATTGATCTGGCTGAACTTTTAAAATCCCAAAAAGATTTTACCCTTCTAAATGGCGACATCATTACAGTTTCGCCAATAAAAGAGGCATATACAAATTACGTAACTATTCAGGGCGCAGTGAAACTTCCGGGCGAGTATGAACTTAAACCTAGTATCAAAATAAAAGATATCCTTCAACAGTCCGGAATCATGATATCTGCTGTAAAAGATAGGATTTATGTGAAAAGGATTCAACCGGATTTCTCCATTAAATACATCAACCTGAATGTAGACAGCGTGATGAATGATGAAAACAATGAATCAAATATACTTTTAAGAGCTTTGGACGATATCGAAGTTAAATTCAAATCTGATTTTGTCGATAAGTATAACATAAAACTGGATGGTGCTGTCAGAAAACCTGGCATGTATCTCCATAGCGACAGTCTTAGTCTGGCCGATCTGATTTATTTAGGTAATGGCATCAAAAATGAAGCAGCATTGAGTTATATTGAAATATCAAGAATTATTTTAAATCAGGACGGCACGACAAAAACAGAAATACTACAATACAAAATAGATGACAGCCTCAGAGTTACAGGAGCTGATGAATTTATGCTAAAACCATACGATCAGATATTTATTCGTCAGTCTAAAGGATTCGAATTACCAAAAAATGTTGAATTAGAGGGTGAAATTTTCTTCCCGGGCATCTACACCATTAAATCGAAGAATGAAAGAGTGTCGGATTTGCTCAAAAGAGCAGGGGGAGTTACAGAAATTGCCTTCCTCGAAGGGGCAAAACTTTACAGAAAAGATGAAGGCTATGTTATTCTGAATTTGGCAGAGGTCAAAAAAGATAGCAATTCAAAATTTAATTACTTTCTAAAAGAAGGGGACAAAATAACTGTGCCTAAGATTAAAGATCTGGTTGCGATTGCAGGAAGAATAAACCATCCTTACGTAAAAGAAAAGTCTGAGATACAGGAAATTGAATTAAAAGTTAAACTTTTAAAACTTAAGACTGAAATTGAAAAGGAAGAATTGCTTGCTATTGACAAAATTGAACAGATGAAAAACCCGGATAGGGTAAATGCTCCATACCACAAAAAAAAATCGGCTACTTTCTATCTAAAAAAATATGCCGGTGGAGTTGACAGAATTAACGGTGGGAGAAAAAAGCACATATATGTAAGATATGCTGATGGGTCAGTACAAAAAACCAGAACCTTTTTATTTTTTAAAATATATCCAAAAGTTGAAAAGGGCGCAATGGTTTATGTTGACTCTCATACAAGGCTAAAAAAGCAAAGAGAGCCCAGAAAAGCAATTGATTGGCAGACCACCCTCAGAGATTCCTTTGCATTATTGACTTCCGGACTTACGATTTACGCATTAATCAGAGCTGCTACTGCTCCATAAAAACATTAATTATGCAAGATGATCAAAAAAGTTCCCTGAATATTCTAACGTTGCTAAAATCCTATGGCTGGGAGTTGTTGAAATTTTCCTGGCTCGTAGCTATTATTGCTTTGTTACTGGGCTTTTACATGTACCGTTCAAAAAAAATAATTCCAATTGATTATGTAGCTTATCTCTCCTTTTCCATCAATGAAAACTCGGGGGCAGACCAAGGATTTTTGCAACAGGTTTTAGGAGGAGCGGTTTCCCTGAATATGATTGATGCAGACATGGGACTTGGGTCGGGCAATAACAGCATGGCTATGTTGCAGGAACTCTTAAAAACCAGACGTACCATGGAGTTGGTACTTTTTAAAAAAATTTCAATACCCGATAAAAACGGAAAGTTAAAAAAGGACTTTTTTATACATCATTATCTCGACTTGTGCGGCATTAGAGACAAATGGAAAAAAGATAAAAATCCCTTACATAATATTACTTTCACGCACGATAGTATTGCGCTTTTTAGCAGAGAACAAAATGCTGTTTTGGGCTTTGCGCACATGAACCTTTCGAAAAAACAATTATCAGATAATTTGAGTAAAGCCGGTATACTAACCCTAAAATTCAAATCGGTTAATGAGCAATTTTCCTACAATTTTTTAAGAACCTTTTACAAAGAACTCAATACCTATTACACTTTCAAATCGATTGAAAAACAACAGCGAATTTACAAGGCAGCCTTAGCAAGAAGAGACTCTTTGGAAAAAGAGATGGACATAGCTGAAAAAGAATATATAGGTTATTTAAACTCACACAATCTCGCTGCCATGGGTCAACATGCCGAAGAAATTGAAATTCAATATCTTGGCCGAAAACTAAGCGGTGAAATGGAAGCTTATTTTATGGCTATCAGAAATGTAGAAACCGCCAAAATTGCGCTCGAACAACATACGCCTTTGCTTCAGGAAATTGACAAGCCTATGTTTCCACTTGGCAAAGAAGTACCAAATGCCTTCGCTGCGCTAATGATGGGTATTTTTCTAGGGGCTTTTTTAGGTACAATTGCAGTACTTGGAAGGAAGGCCTATTTCGATTTTATTGTGAATAAAAAACCATTTTCCCCCAGTGCGGAATTTATTGAAAAAACTGAAGGCGACCATCAACAAACATTGCCACAACCATAAGATAAACTACTAAACAAAAAAACAGGGCAGCAAAAAATATGTTGTCCTGTTTTTTTATGCTTTTTTTGGTAAAAAACTATAAGCCTATGGCCTCCACACCTGGTAATGTGTTGCCCTGAAGGTATTCAAGCGTAGCGCCCCCGCCGGTTGACACATGGCTTACAAGATTAGATTTTCCAGACTGATTCAAAGCAGAGACAGAATCGCCACCGCCAACCAATGAAAAAGCACCTTTTTGAGTAGCAATTGCAACAGCATCGGCTATTTGCATAGTTCCTGCAGCAAAGTTTGACATTTCGAATACGCCCATTGGACCATTCCAGAGAATAGAATTAGAATTTTCAATTTCAGTTTTAAATTCTGCTGCAGCCTTAGGGCCAATATCCAATCCCATCCATCCATCGGGTATTTCAAAACTCGATACAGTTTTGATATTTGCTGAATTATCAAATTTATCGGCAATGATTGAATCTTGAGGAAGCAGTACTTTAACACCTTTAGCTTTAGCTTTCGCCAAAAACTCGGAAGCTATTTCTAATTTATCATCTTCAACCAGAGAGTTACCAATTTTTGCACCCTGCGATTTCAGCAGTGTGTAGGCCATACCTCCTCCTATAATTAACACATTCACAATGTCAACAAGTTTGTCCAAAAGTAGAATTTTATCCGACACCTTTGCACCTCCAATAATTGCGACATAAGGTTTTTGGGGATTATGCAGCAATTTTGCGGCACTCTCCAGTTCTGCGCGCATCAAGAAACCAAAGGCTCTTGAATTATCGTCAAAAAATCGAGCTACCGTTGCAGTTGAGGCATGTTCCCTGTGCGCTGCACCGAAAGCGTCGTTGATATAAATATCGCCATAAGAGGCAAGCTCCCTTGCAAAAGCCTCATCCCCTTTCGATTCTTCTTTATAGAATCTAGTATTCTCCAAAACAAGAATTTCCCCTGCTTTCAAATCTGAGACCGCATTTTTTACCTTTGTTCCAACAGTATCATCTACAAATCTAACTTCCTTTTCCAATAGTCTGCTAAGTGTTGAAACGGTATGTTTCATGGTAAATTTTTCGCGATCGATGCTACCGTCAGCCTTTAATTTTTTCTCGGGTCGTCCAAGGTGCGACATCATTATGAGACTTGCGCCCTGATTGAGTATATAATTAATCGTCGGCAAAGCTGCACTGATTCTGGTATCGTCCGTTACATTAAAATTTGAGTCGAGCGGCACATTGAAATCAACTCTTAAAAGCACCTTTTTGCCACTTAGTCGAAGATTTTCGAGTTTCATTTTAAAATAATTTAAAGATTACATAGTAGCTACTTCTGCTAAACGGGCAGAATATCCAGCTTCGTTGTCGTACCAAGCAGTAATTTTCAGCATATTAGCATTCAGCGTAGTAAGCCCGGCGTCGAAAATTGAAGAATGCGGATTTCCAATGATATCTGTCGATACAAGTTCTTCTTCACTGTATTGAAGTATGCCCTTGAAATGACCTTCTGAAGCATTTTTGAAAGCCTCATTTATTTCTTCGATTGAAGCAGGCGCTTTTTGAGTAACAACAATCATTTCTACAATTGAACCAGTTACAACAGGAACCCTCATGGAAGAAGCACTCATTTTGCCCTTCAGTTCAGGAAAAATTATAGAAAGGGCATCACCTGCTCCAGTTGAGGTTGGTACTATATTCATAGCTGCAGATCGTGCCCTGCGTAAATCCTTATGCGGTGCATCCTGCAAGTTTTGATCGGCAGTATAAGCATGTACAGTACTCATGAATACCTGTTCAATTCCCCAATAATCCAAGACTACTTTAATAAGCGGTGCAAGGCAGTTTGTAGTACAGGATGCATTTGAAAAAATAGTCTCCGGAGTCTGCAGGAGCTTGTCGTTAATGCCTCGTACAACTGTACATACTTCGCCTTTGCCGGGCGCTGATATGATAACCCTTTTAGCTCCTGCCTGAATGTGCAAGGAAGCTTTTTCCACATCGCGAAAAATACCAGTGCATTCAAGTACCGTATCGATGCCCAAAGAAGCCCAGGGTAGCTCAGCCGGATTTTTAACAGCAAAATTTTTGATGGACTTCCCATTTACAAGTAAGCCACTTTCCTCAACACTAACAGTTCCCTCAAATGCTCGCTGAGCTGAATCATATTTAAAAAGATGTGCTAGCGTTGCAACATCGGTTAGATCATTTATAGCAACGACCTCTGCATCGGGATTATTTAATAATTGTCTGAGTACTAAACGGCCTATTCTTCCGAAACCGTTAATGGCAATTCTCTTTTTTTTCATATATTTTTTAATTCAATAATTGTTTAATGCAATTAGAATGCAAGATTAAATATTTTTTCTGAAATCAATAGAAGAGTTTTGCATAATTCATAATTGAATATTTACTATTTTACGCCCAAAATATAATGGCAGCTTATTTTAAAGAACAAAAATCAAAACTAGTTTCTTTAACAAAGAATTTTAATGTTTGTTTTTTGCGGTGCAAGTAGTAACAATCGATTTGTGAAACACTCAAATCCTCTACTCAAAAATTTTTACTTCATCTTCAATAAATTACTAGCTAAATTTGAATTTTACAACTTTAAACCTCAAAGTCAAGTAAAGCTAAGTTTTTTCATCTTTTCATAATGTTAAAGCTATCCAAATTTTCATACCTCAGAGCAGATAGCCGCTCATTAAGCTTGTTTAGGGTAATCCTTGGCATTAGTTTATTGTATAATATTTGGATAAAAAGCTTCTATTGTATTGAGTTTTGGGGAGCAAGTCCCATAATTCCACAGCCAATTTTTCAAACTTTGAATGGAATCAACTCATTTTCAATATTTGATTTGTTTCGAAACGATTTTTTCGCTTATGCTTATTTTGCATTAACCGGCTTATCGGCACTTTTACTTACCTTGGGTGTCAAAACCCGATATATATCCGTTCTGACTTGCTTTCTATTTTGGAACCTACTTCAAGCTAGTTCAAGCTTTAGTTTTGGTTTTGATTTTTACACCTTTCAGCTGCTTTTTTGGTCTTGTTTTTTACCATTAGATCAACATTTCTCATTCAGACTTGGCAAAAAAAATGTAAAATATAAAGAACCTAGTCTAATTTTTTCAATTTTACTCTTTTATCAAATAGCCTGGATATATTTGTCAACTGCATTTGCTAAATATGGAGAAAGCTGGTTGGAAGGCTATGCTATTCATAACATGCTTAATGACAAATGGGCAACAACCGAATTAGGTAAATTACTGGGTGATCAATTTTGGTATTATATGCCATCAACCTATTTAAGCCTAATCTTGGAGTTTTCATTGCCCTTTTTAATTTTCTTTCCTTACAAGTGGAACTTTCTCAGGTTGATTGCTGCTTCATTACTTTTTCTTTTCCATTTAAATATTGCGCTGACTTATAATGTAGGAAACTTTTCTGTATCAGGAATTGCAGTTGCAGCGCTGCTCCTTCCCGAAGCATTTTGGAAAAAGTTGAAATTTAAAGCAAATGCAGCTGAAAATATTATTTATAAAGGGAATTCTTTACTTCGGAAAACAGGGCTTATTTTTTCAATATTTGCAACAGCTGTTATTACTTTTAAAAACCTTCATTTCTGTTTCCATAATAACTTTGCAAGAGAAAATCCACTGATAAAATCAATTGCTGATGATCTAGACAACATTAATTTTCCAAGCCCCGTAAACATTTCTTTTTTCAATCAAAACTGGAAAATGTTTGCGCCAAATCCTCCGGTAAAATCCGGTTGGTTAGCTTTAGAGATTCAACAGGAAGATGGCAGTAGTATCGATTTTTTCAATGGTAAACTAATCACAGAGGAAGCAAAGATAAATTGGACACCAAGAGGCCTTGAATTTTATCTTTTGTACTACTGCCGAAATTATGACAATCCAAATGTCAATAATGTTAAGTACAATTTATTTTTAAAGTACTGGATTAAATATATATTAAAAAAACATAATTATCCACCTAAAGATTTGGAAAAATTGATCTTTACAGACTATATTTACATTACGGCAAGACTTCCGCATGCTTCAAAAGTTAGCTATAATCTTTACCGTGCATCAGAAATCACAAATCAAAATTTTGAAAATCTTGACTCAATTAAGTCATCCTCTCTTGATTAAGTTATGAACATTAAAGTTTTACTACTTATTGTTGCAATTGCAATCAAACTAGATGCACAAGATAATCCTAATCAGGATTCATCTTTTTACGATGTAATAAAAGCATTTGAATCGCCCGGAAAAGTAGCTTTACTTGTCCTCAATAATCAAGGTTTAAAGGAAATACCAGAATCTATATTAAAATTGCCAAATTTGAGTATGTTGATATTGCAAAACAATGAGTTATCAACATTACCTGATTGGCTTCCAAAATGCAAAAAGCTAAAACACATTCTTTTGACATTCAATCAGTTCAAAGAATTTCCTTCAATTTTGACAAAAATGCATTGGTTGGAGACTATTGATCTCTCAGCTAATTACATTCAAAGTCTACCCACTGACATTAGAAAAATCAAGCATTTGAGAAATCTTTATTTAGCAAATAATGAGATAAAAATAGTAAACCCCAATTTCTTTTCATTAAAAAAACTTGAAGATATTCAATTTAGAGAAAATCAGATAAGTGATGTCCCAGCTGCTTTAGGGAAGTTGGAAAACTTAAAAAAGATTTGTTTTGCAAAAAACAATCTAGTTGAAATTCCAAAGACAATCGGCAAACTCAAAAAACTATATTACTTATCTTTTTTCAACAATAAATTGAAAAATATTCCTTTAGAAATATGTAACCTTATGGCATTGGAATACGTAAACGTTTTGGGGAATGAATTAACATCACTCCCTGAATGTATTTTTGAGCTACCTAAACTTGAAATTATAAACGCAGGCAACAATAAATACACAGAAAATCTTATTAAATTATACAATTCTAAATACAAAGAAGGTAAAAATTATTTTTTTGAACCTCACATGGATGAAAACTATTTCCACTAATTCTAAAATTAATTTATGATTAATTATTTACACACTTTTCTTTTATTTTTCTCTTTCGCCAGTATTTTGAGTGCACAAACAATAACTGTGCAAGGAGATGTCACTAATCTTAGGCTTTCTGACTGTAGTGACTGTACAAGCTCTGCAGATCCACGCATCAAAGCAAGAATTAGCACTCAATTAAAACCATGGTCGGGAGAATATAGAAACGAACGCGACAATGTTGGATGTAATGGTTCATTATCAGCAAATGCTGGCACCTACACTGCAACTGCAGTTACAACAACCGAAACATGGTGGGTTGATATTAGAGGCTTTGAGAGTGATGGTTTTGTTTGTGGTGGAAATGATGGAGTATGCGATGCATATAATGCTACGCCATCTGGGCAATCAGGTTCAATAATTGCTACCTGGGCTCCTAGTTGTGGTGGTGCTTATAGTACATTTACCGCAAACAGAACCTGTACATCAGGTGGAACGCAAACTTATACCTGTGACACAAGAATAAGATGGGTATGGGAAGCACCAAGTCTGACTGATGCAAATGCAGGAGGAACTTTATCCTACACCGGCAATACTAGTGCCTGCCCTGGCTATGACCCTCCCGTTCTCACAGGAACTTCCCTGCTTAGCGACCGTTTCAATAGTAGACAGTGGGAACTAAGTTTCAATGGCTCGGCTTTCAATGACGTAGCAGGTGCAACAGGGCGTGATTTCGATCCAGCTTCAATTACAACACCTGGCACTTATGTTTATAGAAGAAGGCTTGGCTACTGTACTAGTTTTACTGGTGCAGTCACTTCAGTTTATTCTAATAGCATAACAATTGTTGTCAACAGCAATTCGACTATCGCTACTTCCATTTCCGGACAAAGTTCAATATGTGAAGGATTGATTGGACTTTTAAGTGTTAACGGGGGAAGTCTTGGAACAGGGGCTGTTTGGCAATGGTTTAGTGGAAGTTGTGGAGGAACTCCAATTGGTACAGGCTCAAATCTTGCAATAAACCCTACCAATACAACTACATATTTTGTGAGAGCCTCTGGAACTTGCAATACGACTCCATGTGTTTCTCAACAGGTAACTGTAAATACACGTTCACAAAACCCAATTGGCATAGTAGAAACAAGTGGCACTAACAGTGTTTGCCCAGGAGCAAGTACAACACTCAGTGTAAATGGAGGATCGCTTGGAACAAATGCAAACTGGGAATGGTTTACTGGATTTTGCGGTAACATTTTAATAGGAACCGGCAATAGCATCAACATTACTCCATCAGCAAATACCACATATGTTGTAAGAGCTAATGGCACATGTAACACATCAAGTTGTGTAGGACTGGCAATCACTGTTAATACTTTGTCTAGCGCTCCCAACATAAATACAGTAAATGGCAAACAATGTCCAAATACAAATATTACACTCAATGCAAGCGGTGGCACTGCCGGAACAGGTTCTAATATTAATTGGTATAGTAACCCAAATGGCAATGGTTTCCTTGGCACTGGAAATAGTATAATAGTTTCCCCTAATACAAATACTACCTATTATGCTCGTCGTGAAGGAATCTGTAACACTACAACTGATGCATCAGTTAATGTTCAGGTTCGTAATATTATTTACACTGCTAATGGTACAACATCATCCAATACATTTTGTACTGATAATAATGGCTGGAAGCATTTTTATACTCTTGGTGATGAGGATATCATTTTCTCATTGCAAGGCGATTTAAGTGGTATTAACATCTCTCCTACTGTAAGCATTGAAAATAATCCCACCTCTCATCAAAACAACCTTGGCCCATCTACCGCTTCAAATTGTATAAATGGCCTAAATCCCGGCGAAGAACAATTTGAAATGCAGCGAAACTGGAATGTTGACTTTCAGGGTACCCTTATACCTCCTTATTCTGTTAGATTTTATTATCCGAATTCCGAAAGAACAGATATTGAAAATGCTGCATCTAATTGGATTTCAACATATCCTGCTTGCTCATACACTTATAAATACAATACGAATCCAAGTGGTTTTTTCTGGTTCAAGAATAGCTTTGGCAACTATACTTCTCCCGACTTTGATGGATTGCAATTATCTGCTGTATCCGGAAACACAAACGGTATTAATTATTCTGAAATGTCAGGTATCAATAGTTTCTCGGGGGGGTCTGGATCTGTAATACTTGTACCGGTATCGAACCTTCCAGTCGAACTTACTTATTTTAGAGGCGAAAATCAAGGTAAGTCTAACCTTCTTTATTGGGAGACTGCATCAGAACAAAACAATGCCTATTTTATCTTAGAACGCAGTTCTGATGCACAACAGTTTTCCGCCTTAGGACAAATCGAAGGAAATGGCAATTCTAATCAAAATCAATTTTACAGCTTTACGGACATAAATCCTACAACTGGTATAAACTATTACCGCCTCAAGCAAGTCGATTCGGATGGTAGTTTCAGCTATAGTCAAGTTATTGCGCTCGAAGTAAAAGCCTCAGATAGTCAGGTAAATATTTATCCAAATCCTAGCTCTGATATAATTTCAATTGAATTTGTAAATGATACAAATTCTGAAATTCATATCAAGATTTACGATTTACTCGGACATTTAGTTCGTAATGTAAATCTTGGTTCAACCAAAGGACATCAAGTATATAACCTTAGTTTATCAAACTTGCCCGAAGGTGCTTATCTGATTCAATTGAGTGATGATTCAGAAAAAATTATTACAAAACAAACTTTAATAAAAACAGCTAAATAAGAATATCACATTATTTTTCTAAAATAGAGCCTTTCAGTGCCTGAAGGGTTCTATTTTTTTATATAATACCATAACTTTTAAATTCATTAAATTCTACAAAAAAATATTCCCAAAATTTGTATAATTACAAACATTCATTACCTTTGCATCCGCAAAACAAAGCTAGGCCCGTTCGTCTATCGGTTAGGACTCAAGATTTTCATTCTTGCAAGAGGGGTTCGACTCCCCTACGGGCTACAATTTTAATTTGAGAATTTGAAAATGTAGCAATTTGAGAATTATATTTCCTCACAGAAATTCTTTAAAAAAAAATTCTCAAATTTTCAATCCGATAACTATCGGATTATCCAATTTTCAAATTGCAAAAGGCCCGTTCGTCTATCGGTTAGGACTCAAGATTTTCATTCTTGCAAGAGGGGTTCGACTCCCCTACGGGCTACTAAGTTTAATGTGTTAATTTGAGCATGTGCTAATTTGAGAATTCCCATTTTAGAAAACATATTCACTTTAATTTGAATTTTGAAATCATACTCAAATTTTCAAATTACCCAATTTTCAAATTGCAAAAGGCCCGTTCGTCTATCGGTTAGGACTCAAGATTTTCATTCTTGCAAGAGGGGTTCGACTCCCCTACGGGCTACAAAGAAAAACCTGTCAATTTAATTGGCAGGTTTTACTTTTATGACATTATTAAATGAGCCATAGTATCTTTATACCTTTGGTATAAAACAGTATAACCGTTATTTTAGGTCTATTCATAGGCTTACAAATACTACCTTACCTTCTTCTAAAAAAGTAATCAATTCCTATGTAATAAATGTTGTAATCATTTTTATTAATCCTTCTGTCAAAAAAGCTTGAAAAGCTAAATCCTCCGCTAATATCTACTTTGGGTGACAAAGGATAAGATCCGCCAAAGCCAAAGCTATAATAAAGCGCAGACTTAATTACAATCATCGACTTAGGTGAACAGGCGCAATAATTGCCATAATGTAGGCCAGATTCTAATAAAGCTCGCCCTTTCCATTTAGGAAGGAGATTAAACTGATTGTTCCAGCCCCAAATACTGCCAACTTTAGCTGTCTCCTGATAATTTTTGAACAGAACCATCCTATGCTCCAAACCTACTCTGTAAAAATTGGCAATATCGAAAGATAAACCAGCACGCCAAGTAAATTCATGCCCAAAGTTATACCCATTGGTATAAATATTATACTCCTCCATTGGAATATAAGAGAGGGTATTGCCTACTACTATGTTGTGGTTTAAGGGCTTTTTAGATTGTGCATAGCACTTTATGAATAGTAGCAAAAAAAATAAAGAGAAAATGATCCTTTTGCATACACTATTGCTTTGTCGATGCAAATTGAGTATAAAGTGTTTTGTTTTTTGACATTTTTGACATTTTTGAAGATACATAATTCAACAAATAAAATCTGACTTTTTAATATTTTGTTTGCATAAAGCCAATTATAAAACAAATAGCAATGTAAAAATATTAGTTTCACTGACCGCAAATGCCGCTTTTGTAAAAGCTCAAAATTTAACTGTTATTTTTGAACTACTCAAGATTTTCATTCTTGTTAGAGGGGTTCGACTCCCCTACGGGCAACCAGTTTTAAATTTGAAAATTTAACAATTTGAAAATTTGAAAATTACTGATACTAAAATTATTCTAACCTGTTGAGCTATTTTCAACAAGTTTTTTTTATGCTAATATTTCAATTTTACTTCTTCATAAAATAGTGACTACCATTTTGTTTAAAGGCTTTATTCAGTATAAATTATTGGAATAGAAATGACTATATGACTCAGGTCATTTTTTCGGGCAAGCAATTCATTTACTTTTGAGGCAAATAAAATCCTTAAATTTAAAAAATTGAAATCATGAAAAAAATTTTAGTGCCAACTGATTTTTCAGACTTTGGAAAAATTGCAGAAAATACGGCTATTTCAATTGCAGAAAAATCAAATGCAGCTGTCGAATTCATTCACCTTATGGATATTCCAAAATATCTTAATCAATCGGCAACAGCAAGTTCTGAACTTCCAGAGGAACTCAAATTAAAAATTGGGAGCGCTCATCAATATATGAACGATTTAGTACACCGAGCCGAAAAATTGGGACTGAATGCAAAATCTTACATAACGGAGACCTCGGGTATAGAAGTAATAAAAAATCATGTCGATGAGCATGATATTGATTTAATTGTGATGGGTTCACACGGCACAGGCGGGCTAAAAGAAGCATTCTTGGGATCAAACACCCAACGCGTGTTGAGAACAGTTTCTACACCAGTTCTGGTAATCAAAAATGAAATTCCTGTAGATTTCAAAAAAATTGTTTTTGCCGCTACTTTTAAGGAAGATGTACATAAAGCTTTTGCAAAAATTCTTAACTTTGCAAAGGTTTATGGCTCCGATGTTCATTTACTTTATGTCAATATGCCATATAATTTCGAAGACAGCACAACTAGTAATCAACGCATGCAAGAATTTGCTGCTCAATACCCTAACCATCAGTTCAAACAGCATATTTTCAATGCCTTTGACGAAGAAAGCGGTATCATTAAATTTTCAAAAACAAACGGAATTGATTTAATTGCAACAACGACTCATGGCAAAAGTGGATTTATGCAAATGCTTTCACCTTCCATAACCGAGAGTTTGGCAAATCATTC
>JBIPOO010000334.1:0-3971 GCA_044379045.1 Saprospira sp. | reverse complement strand
TTTCCAGCTCTGTATGAAAAAGGCGAAGGACTAGCTCTCCAAATCGCTCAGATTCAACCTTGAGCCATCTTTCCAATTCATTGCTTGGAATGTCATTGACATAGACAGTCTGGTCGAGTGAGGTATATGCGTTGGTTCCCTTGGCACCAAGCGATGAAATCATTTTGTCATATTCGTTCGATGCAACCAATTTTGCAGCCTGGAATGAAATGGCATCGATTTTTTCATAGATTTTCTTTCTATCTTCAGGATTGGCTTTGAAATGCTCTTCGTACAAGTCAGAAATCTCCTTGAGCAATACTTTTTCTTTTTCCCAATCGAGCGCACCAATTTTACTGCTTCCTTTGAAGAGCATGTGTTCCAGATAATGTGCTAGTCCTGTTGCGTCGGCTGGGTCATTTTTCGAACCGGCACGGGTAGCAACATAGGTCTGAATTCTTGGCGCATCTTTGTAAACGCTCATATAAACTTTCAATCCATTTTTAAGGGTATAAATTTTTGTACCCAGTGGATCGTTTTCAACAGTTTCGTAATTGTACTTGTAGCTCATTTTCTGATTTGTCTTACAGCCCGTTGACAATGCCAGAAGCAAAGTAATTCCGAGCAGTTTGCTGATGTTGTAAAATTTCATACCGGTTATTGTATTACAGTGTTTTTATTTTGACGTAAAATTAATATTTCCTAAGAAATTTTTGAATTATTTATCAATTCAGATTGATAAAACTATTTATTAAACCTATAAAGTTAAGTAAAGTTGATAAAAGACAGCATTGTATCAATTTAAACCGCGTTTTAAATTTGAGACTTTAAACTAAAAAGGCTGTCCAAAAAAATTGGACAGCCCCCTTTTAGCGTGATTTATTATTCTAATCATTATAACAGAAACAAGCAGCTGCCAACATGGTATCGGCCACCTGACGGCGCAGATTTTTTGTATTGATAAATTCGTGCTTGGTATAGCGCTTAATAGCGAGCATGAGCATACGCAATGTGTCTCCCTCTGCCCAGGCAGCGGCAACATTCTTCGCCGAAACTGCCATACGCTCGATTGAATCGTTGATAAAGACCTGAGTCATTGCAACACGATCGCCTATAAAACCTTCACCTTTTACAATTGCAAGCTTTTTGGTACGAAGAATGGCTGACTCGCACAGATAAATTTCTGACATCATATCGGAAAGGTTCATGAGTATTTCCTGTTCTTTTTGCAGCTCCATCATCAGGTTTTGAACCGTAAGGCCTGCTACAGCAAGGAAACATTTTTTCATGTTGCGCACATAATCCATCTCGGTTCCCAAAAGACTGGTATCTCCACCACCAAATGATGGCATCGAAGTCATTTCTTTTTGGATGGCCATTGCAGGCGACATGAGATCGAGCTGACCGCGCATGGCTTTTTTCATGAGCATATCAACACTCAACATGCGATTGATTTCGTTGGTGCCCTCAAAAATACGGTTGATACGGCTGTCGCGGTAAGCGCCTGCCATTGGAGCCTCTTCGGAGTAACCCATACCACCATAGATCTGCACACCTTCGTCGGCTACAAAATCTAGACATTCAGAACCCATAACCTTGAGCAGCGCACATTCAATGGCATACTCTTCGGCTGCGCCCAATAATGATTCGGCCAAAGTCTTACCAGAATCTTTCAATCTTTTTTCTTCGTGATCGATCGCACGGCTTGCACGGTGCATGGCAGCTTCAGTTACCCAGGTACGGATGGCCTGTTCTGCCAGTTTGTGTTTAATCGCACCAAAACTTGAGATAGAAACACCAAATTGCTTGCGCTCATTGGCATATTGAATAGAATGGTCAATAATAAATTTAGCACCACCCAAAACGCCGGCAGCCAATTTGATACGTCCGATGTTCAAAATATTGAAAGCAATTTTATGTCCTTTGCCGATTTCTCCCAATACATTTTCGGCAGGTACTTTAACGTTTTCGAAGAAAACCTGACGGGTAGATGAGCCTTTAATACCCATTTTAGCTTCTTCGGCTCCAAGGCTTACACCTTCCCATGCACGTTCTACAATAAAGCCTGTAAATTTATCTCCGTCGATTTGTGCAAAAACTACGAATACATCAGCAAAGCCTGCATTGGTAATCCACATTTTCTGACCGTTCAGTTCATAATGTTTTCCGTCTTCAGATAAAATTGCCTTAGTTTTTGCAGCAAGAGCATCCGACCCAGATCCGGGTTCAGTCAAACAGTATGCGGCAAATTTTTCACCGGCTACCAGAGAAGGCAGATATTTTTGTTTTTGTTCTTCTGTTCCGAAATATAGAATCGGCAACATGCCAATACCTGTATGCGCACCGTATGATAAAGAGAAAGAACGGGTTTTTGCAAAATATTCAGTTATTGCCATATTGGTTTCGAAATCCTGCATAAATCCGCCATACTCTTCGGGAAAAGATGTGCCAAGAATACCAAGCTCGCCTGCTTTACGGAGTAAATTTTTGGTAAGTTCCGTATCGAGCTTTTCAATTTGGGCCGCATGTGGCATAACTTCTTTGTCGATATATTCACGTACCATATTCAATACCATATTCTGTTCTTCAGTCATATCGTCCATAATGAACATGTATTGAGGATCTGCTTCATTGACCAGAAACTCGCCACCGTTGAGTACCTGCTTTAATTCCTTTGTTTCCATAGTTTTAAATTGACAATTTTATTGATAATATGTAATTTTATGTTGCAGTTTGAAAAAGCTTGAACTATAATGATTTAGGTAGTTTACGGCAAATTTTAACAGCAGGCAAATTTAAAATTTAATCCTTAATTTTAAGAAAAATATTGGACTAAAATAAAAAAGGAGGCCTAAGCCTCCTCAATAAATTCTTGATATATTTTGCTATTTCTCTATATGTAAATCTATGTATAAATCATTCGCCAAGGTCCAACTTGAGGTACCAATATTGTAATCGAGCCTGTTGATGAGCAAAGATGTGTCAAAAAAAGTTTTTGATCCGCTGGTACTTACTTTTGTGTCGAAAGTTACTGTTTTGCTGACGTTCTTCATGGTAAGTTTACCGGTTATTTTAATTCTATCGGATGAAACAGAGGTCACTGATGTGGATTCGAATTTCATGCTGGGATAGCTGGCAACATCAAAAAAATCGGCAGATTTAAGGTGTTTATCTCTTGCACTATTTGCTG
The DNA here is from genome assembly GCA_044379045.1 of Saprospira sp. Classification (GTDB taxonomy): domain Bacteria; phylum Bacteroidota; class Bacteroidia; order Chitinophagales; family Saprospiraceae; genus Saprospira. Next base: position 802 of record JBIPOO010000334.1, on the reverse strand, counting down.
TGTTAACAGTGTTTACATCAACAGTTCCGCTAAATTTGGCTGCTGTTGGATTTGATTTGTCCCATGTTACATAGGCTTTGAAACTGCTAAAATAGCCTGGCACAGTAAAGCCTGCGTTTTTGATTCGAAATTTTACTGAGTTTTGGGCATAAATGAAATTACAGCTTGCAAGGAGAAGTAATAATATAATTTTTTTCATAGTTATCTGGTTTATTAAGATATTGATCAAGATTAGCAAAAGTTATGCCATTAAAAGTTAATAATCTTTTTTCATCTGCTGTAAGTAGTTAACCACCATTGTTGCTTTATCATCGAGTGCAGGTTGTAGCGGATAAAGCGAATTTCTTTCCTCAAGCCAGTCGAAATAGACCTTTTCAAATGCCTGCATTTCTGAAAATTCAAGCCAGTAGAAATTGATATCGAGGTGAACAGGAGCATTGACACAGAATATATTGCATAGCAGGTTTCTAAAATCGGAATTTTGGAAGCGCGAAGGCCAGGTAGGCATTATTACTGAAATTCCCAGAGAATAAAAGTCCTGATTTACATTGGCATCTTTACGCTCTTCTACAAAATAGGAAATGTTGTTTTGTAATGCAATACTACTGTTCTTGAAACTATTGATGTAATCAATAATATCGTCCATTTTTTCCTGAGCTCCCTCTCTGGTGTAGAAAGTTTCAGGACATTTAGCAATTTTTTGGTCAAAGTCTTTCAATATTAAATGGAAAGACCCGTTTGGATCAGAAATTATCTCATAGTTATCTTTACGCGAGGCCGTTAGGTCAAGTTGATTGATAAT
>JBIPOO010000066.1:0-16869 GCA_044379045.1 Saprospira sp. | reverse complement strand
ATTATGGAAATTTAAACATCGGTATGTTTTTTGTTATAGTTTTGCTACATTTGTGAAAATTTTCAATTTGAGTATTCAAATTGTTTTTTTCGAGTTTGAATATTTATTTAATTTTTTTAAAACCAACTAATTATGAAAAGTTTTATTAAAGCTTTGTCTTTTGCTGCTGTTTTTGGCCTTTTCGCTACTTCTTGCGAAACCGATCCTTGTAAAGATGTAGTTTGCGGCGACCACGGTACTTGCCTAGAAGGCGTTTGTAACTGCGAAAACGGTTATGAGAAAGATTCTGCAGGTCTTTGCAATACAGAAATTCGTGCTAAATTTCAAGGACAATGGACAGTTTCTGACAACTGCAGCCAATCAGGTACTGCTTCTTACACAGTTTCTGTAACAGCATCTACTGCAAACATTCTTGAAGTTAAAATCACTAACTTCTGGGGATCTTTTGTAAATCAGGGAACAGCTACCATCGATGGTAACACAATCAACATCGCACGTCAGGAGCCAGATGCCGACAGCTATTTCATCAGCGGTTCAGGTACAATCAATGCAGCTAATAACAGCATTGCATGGAACTACAACATTTCTGACGAAACAGGAGCTGCTCCAGTTGTTGACGTTTGTACAGCTACTTGGACAAAATAATATAAACTGTTAATCAGTTCAATAAAAAAGCAGCCAATCGGCTGCTTTTTTTTATTCAGCCTTATCGGCTAATTTTATTTTCATCCAAATATTTGGCATAGATAATTGCCGGCTTGGCCCCTGCATTTGGTTCATATTATTTGGGTTCATATTTTGATTCATCATTTGGCTATTTGGGCCCATAAGGGGATTGCCCTGAGTGATTTGGTTCTGATTGCGGTCGTTAAAAAGGCTGCTGTCGTTGCTGCCGTCATCAATTGATTTTGAAGGATTATTTACGGCAATACCCAAGGAAAAGATTTTACCGCTTTCGAAACTTCCCAATACTGTTTTAATGGGAATTCTAATTTCCATACAAAGTGTTCTTAACTGATCGAAGGCAAGCGCTACTTTTATTTCTTTAGAAGTCAGATTTGAAAGTCGAAGTGATTCATCAGCAAGACCATAAACATCGAATTCCTGCATAGATGCAGCATATAATTCAATAAATTTTTGTGTGTTGTTTCCAGCTTCCGATGCCAGTTCATTTGTTTCGGAAGTTCTGAGTGGAATGGGGTAACCAATGCCATTTTTTTCTTTCCTTCTTGCAGTGCTGTCAATCCAAATTTTCAGACCCTGATGCAAAAACATGGCCTTCATATATTCGTCGCTAGCCTGAACAGCAAGGTATAGATATTTCTCATCGTTGCTGCAACGATATTTGATTGGAATTTGGGCTGCAGGCTGTTCGAGCGGTAATTGCCATTCATCCAATTGCCCGTCAATATTTACTGACTTAGTGCTCCAAGTGTTACTGTATTGGTAAAGCTTTTTCTGGCAGGAGGAAAAAAGCAGTACAACTGAAATTGCTAAAAGAAAAAAGTATTTTTGCATTGGTTTTAGGGTAAGTGTTGTCGATTACAAATCTCTGCGTTTGTTGATGAGATGAAAAATTGCACCCCAACAAGTGCTGATAGACAATAAAACGACCAGAGCGGTAGCTGAATTCATTCCTGAATACCACATTATTATTGCTGCAAAAGCCACTGTAATAGACATTGTAGCAAAGTTTGTCAGGAAACTTTTTGTCAAAATGCGCTGTCCTTTGCTAAATCCAGACAAGGGAATAAGCCATAAAATAATTGGTATTATCAAAAGGAATAGCAAAAGCATCTCAATAATTATTATTAAATGCAAAGTTAAACAATTTTTTTGATCAATTTTTGATGAATTTAATAGCATGGAGTCTGACACATTTTAATAAAACTACTATGGAATATATCGTACACAATCTGGAAGAGATGAATAAGCTTGCTGATTTATTTGTAAAATCATACCTTCAAAGCTTCAGGAAAGTATTTTTTTATGGCGGAATTGGAGCAGGAAAGACAACATTTATTAAAATGATTTGTGCTCGTCTTGGAGTGATCGATTTTACTTCAAGTCCTACATTCTCATTAGTGAATTGTTATCAGTTGCAGCACAATAAACTATCAGTAAATCATGCTGATCTTTACCGACTAAAGCATTCGGAAGAAATTTTCGATGCCGGTTTGTATGAATTACTGTTTGATGAAGATTACTTTTTTGTAGAATGGCCCGAAATAATTGAAACTTTTTATGACGATTCGCTTGTTAGCGTATTTTTTGAGATGGATGATGAGGAAATTCGATATGTCAGAATTCAACTAAGTTAAAAAAACTGCCCAAAAATTTGGCAAACAATAATACTTGTAGTAATTTTGTGCCGCTTAGGAAAAATGGCCCATGGTGTAATGGTAACACTCCTGATTTTGGTTCAGTCATTCTTGGTTCGAATCCAGGTGGGCCAACAAAGTTCTAGAACTCATTTTTCCTTCGCTGATGGCCCATGGTGTAATGGTAACACTCCTGATTTTGGTTCAGTCATTCTTGGTTCGAATCCAGGTGGGCCAACACAATAAATGAGCAGCTTATACTTGTAAGTTGCTCATTTTTATTTACAAACAGTTATAAAAAAAAACTAAAATTTTACAAGAAAAGTGGGTTTTTAGAACTTTTTCCAACGAAAGCAGCCTAAAAACTACAAAATTTAACCTTTTTTTTAATAAAATATTTGGAACTCTCCGAAAACACTATAATTTTGTACTGTGCATCAACACAATATTAGAATACACTAAACATTTTTTTTACTATGAACAAAGGAGATTTAATCGACAAAATTGCAGAAGGAGCCGGTTTGAAAAAAACTGATGCAGCTTCAGCACTTAACGCCACACTCGATGCTATTACTAACGCACTTAAAGGTGGTGAGAAAATTACATTAGTTGGTTTCGGTTCTTTGGATGTTGCTTATCGCAATGCCCGCAAAGGTATCAACCCAAGCACTCAAAAAGAAATCAAAATTGGTGACAAAGTTACTGTTAAATTCAAAGCCGGTAAAGAATTGGCCGCAGCTGTTGATAACAAGACTTTGAAAACAAGCCTCAAAAAAGAGGAGAAAAAGCCTGCTAAAAAGAAATAAGGTATACCTTAATATTCTTTTGATTAATAAAGTCATTGCTTTTGCGGTGGCTTTATTTTTTTGCTTAATTTTGCAAATAATAACTGACCCGTCGATGCTCCTACGTTGTTTTATCTTAAACATTTTATTTATTTGCCTGCTTGTATTTCATCTGGAAGCACAAACTGAACCAAATACTGTTGACTCAGTGCTGATAGAAACGGAAGACGAACGTAATAAACCTTTAGGCGACAGCACTCCAGTTTATTATTTCAGTTTTTCTGAAACTAATCCAAAATTCATCGATACAAGCCTGCAGGATTTTGAAATTCCGAATCCGGGCTGGAAAAAAAGAAATTCCTATGTTGCAGATTTAGGTCATTTGGGGACAGCTCAGTTTCCGCTGCTTTGGGAGAGTAGTACTAAGGCGGGTTTCAGAAGCGGTATGGATATGTTTGATTATATGCGCCTCAGGGTCGAAGAAATTCCTTTTTATGAAATAGGAGGGAAACGACCATTTACTGACTTGTACTATTCGCAAATAAATCTTCAAAATGTACAATTAAAGGCAAATTTTGCCCATCAAATCTTACCTGCATTATATTATAGTGTGCATTATGCCATTTTGAATTACAATGGTTACTTTAAAGGGCAAAGAAGCCGCCATCAGGATGTAGCTTTAAATTTCCGTTACAGTAAAAATAAATACAAAGCGCATTTTATTTTCATATCAAACAACAACAATCAAAGCGAAAACGGCGGGCTTACATTGCAGACACTTGGTTTGAACGACCTGCTTTTTCTTGTTAATCAACCTGTAGCCCTCAATGTGCAAAATGATGGCAGTCCGAAACATGAAAATAAACATCAGACCCTTCATTTTAGACAATATTTTAACAATAAGGCTGCATCGCCCAATTCATCAATTGGGCATCATTTTAATTTTGAGAACAATATATACAAATATTTTGATAAAAATCCGGAATCGGATTCCGCTTACTACGGCAATTTTCAGACTAACAATCGGGGAATAAGGCATTATATTCGCCACCGACTTGCTGAAAATGAACTGAACTGGCGACAGGCATTTGGCGGTACACTCGATAAAAGTCCACTCATACTCAAATTGGCGCTTTCGCATAGTTTCAATGAAATTTTTCAACAACCGCAGCTTTTTTATGTCAACAATTTTGCGGCAACTGTACAGCTTTACGAAAATATTGATGGCGCATTCAAATACAATGCTGCTTTAAAAATAGTAAACAGCCGCTTAGGATTGGATTTTTGGTTAAAAGCTGACCTGTCTTATGCCATTAAAGACTATGTAAAAGTTGGAGGCAATATTTTGTATCAGCGCTACGAACCCACTCAAACAAGTCGTCAGTTTTATGTCTCCGGAACAAGGATCTGGGAAAATAATAATTCGTTGAAACAAATAGAGGAATTCAGTCTTCAGGCTTACTTGGCCTGGCCAAAATTTTGGGGAAAATTCGAAATTAAGAACCATAGCATAGGTAGGGCTGTTTACTACGATACCGCTGCAATTGTAAGGCAGATGCCTGGATCTGCCAACATCATGCAGCTTATTTTGAGACAGGATTTGCATGTTTGGAAATTTCATCTCGAAAATGAAGCGGTTTGGCAGCGGGTTATTTCTGGTAATGCCGTTTTCAGATTGCCTGAATTGTTGTTACGGCACAAGTTGTATTTCGAAAGTAAAGTATTTAAAACTGTTAAGCTCAGAACCGGCGTTTCATTTAGATATATGAGTTCTTACTATGCTAATGCTTATTTCCCTATTCTGGGTGTTTTTCATTTGCAAAATGAGCAGCTCATGAAATTTTATCCTCAGGCAGATATTTTTATATCGGCTAAAATCTGGCAGATGCGCTTTTTTGTCAATGCTGAAAATTTGACATACTATCTCAATGGTTGGCAAAATTATTTCACCGCACCTTATTACCCAACTCCAAACTGGTTTGTTCGTTTGGGGCTTTCTTGGCAGATATTCGATTAAAACACAAGCCTATGCAAACTTCAAGACGGGATTTTATTAAATTGATGACAGCAGTGAGTCTGGGATTTTCAGGATTAAAAGCTTTTGCAAATAAGGGTTCTGATAGTTTATTGAAAAATGATTTCGGTTACGGTCCTCTAAAAGATTTTGACCCTGTTTTACGTCTGCCTGATGGGTTTTCCTACAAAGTAATTGCAAAAAAGGGCGATAAGATGAGCGATGGGCTGCTTTTGCCGGGCAGGGCTGATGGAATGGGTGCATTCGGCGGAAGCAAGGGCAAGGTTATTCTAATAAGGAATCATGAAAATACGGCAGACTTCCTGGCCGATAGTGCCTTTGGTGGGAAATATGAACTGCTAAATAAAATAAAAAAAGAAAAATTCTTCGATTACGGATTTGGTGAAAAACCTCACCTTGGCGGCACCACAACCAGTGTTTTTAATGAATATAATCAAACTGTTGAATCGGTTTTCCTTAGTCTTGCCGGTACTTCTCGAAACTGCGCTGGAGGTATTACGCCTTGGGGTTCCTGGATAACATGCGAAGAAGATTTTCTCAACAAGGGTGATAAAAATGAAAAAGCCCATGGTTACAATTTCGAAGTGCCCGTCACCGAAAAGGTCAAAATAAAATACCCAGTTCCCCTTAGAGCAATGGGTAAATTCAACCACGAGGCTGTCTGTGTCGACCCTAAAACGGGCATTGTATATCAGACAGAAGATCGCCACGATGGGCTGATTTATCGTTTTATACCCAATGAAAAGGAAAAACTACATGCCGGCGGAAAATTGCAGGCGCTGGCTTTTGTCTGGAGAAAGTCGATGGATACCCGACATTGGGATGAACCCGATACCTTGAAACCAGGAACAAAGTATGCCGTGAAGTGGATTGACCTAGATGGGGTTGACAGCGAGGTAGATGATCTCCGTCTGCGTGGTTTCGAGTCCGGTGCTGCCTGTTTCGCAAGAGGGGAGGGGATGTGGTACGGAAATTCCGAAATCTATTTTGCCTGTACCAATGGTGGCGCAAAAAAACTCGGACAGATATTCAGGTACATTCCCAGCCCATACGAAGGAACTCCAAGAGAAAACGAACAGGCATTTTGTCCCCGAATTGAGCTTTTTACCGAGCCAAATAATTCTGAAATGCTCCGCTATGCTGATAATCTGACTATATCGCCCTGGGCCGATGTTGTTTTTTGTGAGGACAATAAAAATCCAAGAATTATGGGCATTACTCCTAAGGGAAATTTTTATCCTATTGCAGAAAATATTGGTTATCCCTCTGAATTTGCCGGAGTTTGCTTCTCCCCATCGGGTAAAACACTATTTGTCAATATCCAGGAAGCAGGTCTTACGCTGGCTATCAGTGGCCCCTGGCACAAAAGAAAACAGGGATGACAGCTACAGATTTTTTATCGAAATATGAAATTGATTTCAGCAAAAGCTTAGATCAGAAAGGTCTGGGCTCTGTATATACTGCGAAGAAAAAGGATACGGATGAGCTTATCGCACTGAAAATTATTGAATTGCACCCTCTTTTCGACAAAGGTGAGGTCAAAGAAAGATTCGACTTTGCGTCATCACTAAAAAATTCGGCACTTTTACCATATTTCGAATGTCATCGTTATATTAATGATGAAACTGTTCAGCATTTTATTTTAATGCCATACATTGAAAGAGGTTCGCTCGCAGATAATCTCGAGGAAATTGATTTTGAAGAAAAATTGAGGCTTTTAGAAAAAATTATATCGGGATTGGCATTTTTACATGAAAATAATTGCAGCTGGCAAATGCTTCGTTCTGATCATATTCTTTTAAAAGATAATGAGCATGAGATTGAACCCCAGTTCATTAATTATGGAACTAAAGTTAAAATCAATACAGCATTTTTGACCAATTTCGAATATCTGGCGCCTGAGCAATTGAACGAAGACCAGGAAAATTTCTCTGGAGCGGCTACCGACATCTGGGCTTTTGCAGTGCTGGTTTTCGAAGTATTCAGTGGACAGCTGCCCTTTGGACGCAAAACGGTTCAAAATCCCAACAAAAAAATAATGGAGCGTATTTACAGACTAGAAATAGCAGATCTTTACGATAAAATTCCAGAACAGTACGTAAAAATAATTAAAAAATCACTGCTTTTAAATCCAAATGAAAGGCCAAGCGCAGTTGAAATCCTGGAGTTAATAAGAGAAAAAGAAATTGTAAAACCTACTAAAGCAGACAAGGAAATATCGGTGTTAAAAACTTTAGAAAAGATGGGCGAAGATTACAAAACCGAAGAAACTAAAACGGGAGCTCTGGCATTTTTTAGTCGAAAAATTAAAAGAAAAGCATCTGCTCCGCTCAGTCTTTGGGAACCTATCCTCTGGATTAGTCTGGCTATACTCGCCGGATATCTAATCTCAAAATTGTAAACAATTCCTTTGAAAGGCCATTAATAATAACTAACTTGCATTTTGTTTTCGTCTTTAATAAGATCTACACCATAAATATATGAGGATAGTCAAAATTTTAATCCTGTTGCCATTGTTTTTCTTGGTTTCAAAGCTTTGGGCACAACAACCAGCGCAATACAGTATGTATATGCTCAATCCATATCAGTATCATACTGCCTATGCCGGTTTGGATGAATCGCTCAGTGCAACAGGGGTTTTCAGAAAGCAATGGGTGAATTTTCCAGGAAGTCCACTTGGTTTCAATTTCAATGTACATTTACCACTTGAATATCTAAGAAGCGGAGTTGGTATTGCTATGGAGCACGATGTAATCGGCGCTTACGCAAACACTATGGCCAAAGCATCTTACAATTACATCTTCGATTTCGGCGACAAGGGTAAGTTATCGGCTGGCGCCTCGCTGCGCTTTATGCAAAAATCCCTCGACGGTACAATACTGCGTGCACCTGACGGAAACTATGAAGCAGGAATTATCATCGGACACAATGATAACCTAATTCCACAGACAAAGGTTAGCAGCAACACTTTTTCAGCCGATGCAGGAATCTATTACAAGCATTCAAAATTCGAAGCTGGTTTTACTGCCATCAATCTGACAGCACCAAAGACAAGATTAGATATTGGCACTATTCAGGAAATCAGATACTTGCGCAATTATATGCTGTCTGCAGCATACCGTTTCGATATTAACAAGGATATGTCTTTACACCCTTCGGTACTTTTGAAAACTGATTTTATAAAATTTCAACCCGAATATGGAATAATTTTTAAATACCAAGACAATTTTTTTGGTGGCGCAGCGTTTAGAGGATATAACAAAAGTACAATGGATGCTGTTGTGATTTTAGCCGGTATGCAGATAACTAAAAACATTATGTTGGCCTACTCCTATGATGTTTCAATCTCCAAACTGAGCAATTTTAACAGTGGTTCTCACGAAATTATGCTGAATTATAATCTTCGACAGCCTCTTGGAAAGGAAATTCCTGCAAAGGTTATTTACAATCCTAGGTTTCTGTAAGTCAGATTATTCTGACAGACAAATCTGTTATATGCACTACAGAGAAGTGCTAAAAAAAGATGCTTCGAATTTGAACAATTATTAAAAAATTGAACTAAAAAAAATAATTCTCTATAATATAGTTGGAAATTTTCCGTTTGTAGTTGTATCTTGCGACGCTGTTTGACAGGCAGCAAGCACAATTTTGAATAAACTTGCCTTTTATTATTCAGAATAGCTTTATTATCAAACACTTATCTGACTCATTTGCTTGCCACAAAAGTTAGAAAAGATCTTAAACAAAAAAATAACGTTTAAACACGGGTGCGAACATGAAAAAAAATCAGATTTTATCCGTACTTGCCGGTGCACTATTATTGGTAGCCTGTGCACCAAAAGACGGTAAACAATTGATAGGGGTACTAGATCGTCCCACATGGGAACCAATTGTTCCTTATGGTATGCAATACGTACCATCCGGTGCCTTACACATTGGTCCAATGGATCAGGACGTAAGCTCGTCTTTGGTTGCAAGACCTAAACAGGTTTCTATCCAGGGTTTTTTCATGGATGATACCGAAATTACAAACAATGAATACCGCCAGTTTGTCTATTGGGTGATCGATTCAATAGCTCACGTGAAAAGCGGTCATGTCGCTCCAAATCAAGCCGGAGTTGACAGTATCAACTGGGAAGAACCACTCGATTGGTCACCTGGAGGTACACTTGATGGAATGTTCTATCAAGGCGACGAGAAGTTTGCTAACAAAAGAAATCTGGATGTAAGACAGTTACAGTTCGATTACCAATGGTATGACTGGAAAAATGCTGCTAACGATTTCGATTGGAAAACTGATTTCAATCGTCACAGCAAAGAAAAACACAACCGCGCTAAATACATCAAAAAGGAATCTTTGAGAATTTACCCCGACACACTTTGTTGGGTGCGAGATTTCTCATATTCTTACAATGAGCCAATGACGCGTAACTATTTCAATCACCCAGCATTCGACGATTATCCTGTTGTTGGTATCGCCTGGAAACAAGCTATGGCTTTCTGCTACTGGAGAACCAATCTTTGGGATGGTTTCGAGGAAGTAAACACTGAAGATTTCCGTCTGCCAACAGAACATGAGTGGGAATACGCTTCACGCGGTGGTCATGAACATACAATTTACCCTTGGGGTAATTATTATGTGAGAAATGCCAAAGGCTGTTTGCTTGCCAATTTCAAACCTGGTCGTGGCGATTATCCTGCCGATGGTGGTTTGTACACTGTAAAAGCTGATGGTTATTTCCCTAACGATTACGGTCTCTATTGCATGGCCGGTAACGTAGCCGAATGGACCTCATCTGCATACTACGAAAATGCATATTCTTTCATCCACGACTTACAGCCAGATGTTCGTTTCGATGCAGAAGAAAGTAATCCAGATACCTGGAAGCGCAAATCTGTACGCGGTGGTTCATGGAAAGATGTTTCTTACTCAATCCAAACCGGCACCCGCCAATGGGAATTCCAAGATACCACACACTCCTACATTGGATTCCGTTGTGTGCTTACATTCCTTGGTAGATCAATTAACGATTTTAAATAGTAAAAAATATTAGTTTCTCAGATAAAAGACCTATTTGAATTATTTAGGTCTTTTATCTGATGAAATCTAAATCTTAATATTTTGAATATTTAAGAAAAAAAATTGTAACCTTTTTTAATTTAGAACTTATATGAGTTCAATGATGATTGGTTACTTTATTCAATCCAGAAAAAAATCTTTTTAACCTTTTTTTTTGCTAACCTAAAAAAAATTTAGAATCATGAGTTTAATTCATTCAAGCGGTTTTGCTTACGCTAAAAATCTTATTATCGGTCTTGGTGCTTCTATCGTACTCGTAGGTGCCCTCTTTAAAATTTTGAGCTGGCCGTTTGCCGACCAGATGTTAACAGTAGGTCTACTTACAGAAGCTGGTCTCTTCATTATGTTGGGTGTATTACCTCCTCACAAAGATTACTATTGGGAAAAATTATATCCAGGTCTTGAAAAACACGGCGGTGAAATTCCAAACGGAAGCAATTTCGACGGTAATGCAATGACTGCTTCTCTTGACAAAGTTGGTGCTGCTATTGGTACTATTAAATTGGACACCAAAGGTTTGGAAAGCCAACAAGAGAAAATGATCGGTGAATTACAGACAATGGCTAAATCTATGTCTTCGCTTAAAGCCCTTCAGGAAGCAGATTTCACTGAAATCAAAACCCTAACTCAAGGTGCTGGCAAATTTGCTGCTGCATTGAATGAGGCAGTATCAAGCATCAGCGAATCACTCAACGATACAAAAGTTTACAAAGAACAGCTTCAGCAGGTGAACCAAAACCTCCAAAAAATGAATGGAGTATATGGTAATGTTTTAGCTGCAATGGGTCAGAAATAATTTGATCTATTCGTAAAACTCCATTTGAGTGTTTACTATTAATGGAGTAAAAATAATTTGCAAACATTTTAAACAAAATATAAAACTATGTCAATTCCAAAGGAACCGCGGCAGTTGATGATCAACCTGATGTATCTGGTTTTGACGGCGATGCTTGCATTGAACGTATCTGCCGAAATTATAAAGTCCTTCTTCCGTTTAGATAAAAGTATCAAACATACCAATGAAATCGTAGCATTGGGTGTAACTGAAACCATTAAATCTATGGAGGAATCACTTAAAGCAAAACCGCATTTGAAACCCTTGCACGAAGCTGCAAAAACTGTACCTGATAAGATCAAGACTTTAACAACCATGATTAATGATTTGCGTAATTTAATTACAGAAGAATCAGGTGGTCTTTACACAACCAAAGAACACCAAACTAAATGGGCTGCTTACGGTTACAAAAAGTTTCAAATTACCGAAGATAAAGAAATGGATGGTAAGCCCGTAGGTAAGAAGAACAAAGATGTTACAACCCGACTTCTATTCCAAGAGGGCAAAGGTGAAAAACTCAAAGCTGAGATTATTAAAACACACAATGACCTTTTAAAAGTTATTGAAGATTTGGTTAAAACTGCCGATACCATTGATGGTGTAAAGTTTGACAAAAACCAAATTGAAAAACTCAAAAAAGAGTTAGTGCTTGAAATTCCGGACGATGCAGGCTGGAAAGCAGAAGGTAAAGTAAGTTGGTCACAGGATATGTTCAACCAAATGCCAGTAGCTTCTTGTTATCCTTTGCTTCGTAAATTCGAAAATGATGCAAACAATGCAGCTGCTCAAATTGTAAACTTTATTGCTGCCAACTTTGGTAACAAAGCACTTGTTTATGATGAATTTGATGTTTTCTCTCAGCCTAAAAAAGGTTACATCATGAGAGGTGAAACTTTCGAAGCAGAAATTGCATTGGGTGCTTATTCAAGTCAGGCTGAATTTACAGTTAGTGTGAATGGCTCACCCATTAAGGTAGAAAAAGCAAAAGCAAAATACACAACCGTTGGTGCTAATGTTGGAACTCAAGGATATACAGCAGTTATTAAGGTTAAAAACCCACAAACTGGCAAAGAGGTTACCGTTGAGAAAAAATTCGAATTTGAAGTTGGTTTACCTTCAGTAACTGTATCTGCCGACAAGATGAATGTGTTTTACATTGGTGTAGATAACCCTGTTTCTGTTTCAGCAGCAGGTGTAGCTACAGCTGATGTAGATGTAAGAATCACTGGCGGTGGTGGCTCATTGACCAAAATTGCTGATTCAAAATTCAATGTAAAGGTAACTACTCCAACTACTCCTAATCAGTTCTGTACTATTGATGTATACAATAGAAAAACAGGCCAGAAAGTAGGATCTGCTCCTTTCAGAACCAAAAGAATTCCTGACCCACAAGCATCTATTGGTGGCAAAGTCGATGGTAAAGTTAGCGACGGAGAGTTGAAAATTCAGCAAGGTATCATGGCCAAACTTGAAAACTTCGACTTTGAAGCTAAATGTAACATTCAAGGTTTCACCATGATTTGTAATTTACCAAGACAAGATGCATCTCCACCCATCACAGTTTCAGGTGGAAGATTCGATGCCAATGTTTCTTCATGGATACAAAAAGGCAGAGCTGGCGCAATTTACCAGTTCTACGATATCAAAGCTATGTGTCCGGGCGATGTGACTGGTAGAAAACTAAATGGTATAACATTGACCTTAAGATAATATCAATATTCTAGACGAAGGAGTTGGATATTAGTTATCTAAAATTCAACTCCTTTTTTACAACAACCCATAATTTTTGATAAAGCTCTAAGAATATCTTAATTTCGAAATTCTAAATTTTAAAGAAATGAGCATTAAATTTTTATTCCCTAAAATTTTCAGTTTAGCAGTTCTGCTATTTGCATCTGTCAATTTACTAAATGCACAGACGGATGAAAATCCAAATGTGACTGAATCAGGAAATACCATTACCAATGTACCGAGTAATGATATTTATGAACGTAAAGTAATTAAGGAAAACAAAAAACTGGAATACGTGCACCTGAATGAAAGGGATGTGTTATGGGAAAAACGTGTGTGGCGAGTTATAGATATCAATGAAAAAAGAAATCTTTTCTTTGCCAGAAACGATCAGGATACTGATACTGATACCAAAGCATTGATTACTATTCTGTTGAAAGAAGGTAAAGAAGGAAATATATCAGCATATCAAGATGAAGATTTCAAAAGTCCAATTTTAGATATGAAAAATTTCGGTGTGAGGTATGACTCAATGAAATTAATTGACCCAGAAACCTACGAAGAAAAGGATACTGTCGTAAGAAATGAAATCAAACCTGAGCATATTAAACAGTATCGTCTCAAAGAAGTATGGTTTTTTGATGAAGAAGATTCTAAATTTGATGTAAGAATACTTGGTATTGCGCCAATTGGTGAAATTTATGATGAAAAGGGTGATGTAAGATCATGTTCACCTTTGTTTTGGGTTTATTATCCCGAAGTCAGAGATGTTTTGCACAAATCTACTGCTTATAATGAAGCAAATGATGCAAATCAGACAAGTTGGGATGATGTATTCCAGAAACGTTTATTCTCGAGTTACATCACGAAAGAATCAAATGTTTTTGACAGAAGGATTCAGGATTACAAATCCGGTATGGATATTTTCTATGAATCGAATACAATTAAAGATGCAAATTTCCACTTCGAGCATGATTTGTGGGATTACTAGAATATAATTTATTCAGAAATAAAATGGTTATAACAGCTTTATGTTATAACCATTTTATTTTGTGGTAAATATAAAAAAGGCATTACAATTATATATAACTGTAATGCCTTATTTTTAAGCGTGTACAAAAGGGTGCAATTTGCCCTAGTTAGCGTTGTCAGACAGGAATTTAAGACGAACCAATTCAATCTCCTCGACGGTAATATCTTCTTCTTTAAGCTCTTTATATGCCGAGTCTATGTCGTCGGTTTCAGCGTTCATAAAGTAGTCTTCAATTTCATCAATGACACCTTCATCAACTACGTCTTCAACGTAATAGGCAATATTGAGTTTGGTACCTGAGCTTATGATCATATAAAGTTCATGCATCAACTCACCCATTCTCATGCCCTGAGATTCTGCAATATCTTCGAATGGAATTTTTTTATCGATATTTTGAATAATTGTAACCTTCGCTTTTGATTTATTGGCAACCGATTTTATAACAAAATCGACAGGTCTTTCAATCTCATTTTCTTCAACATAGGCATTGATAGCAGCAATAAACTCAGGACCGTATCTTCTTGCCTTCCCCTCACTTACACCGGTAATCGTTTTCATTTCATCGATACTAAGCGGGTAACGGGTAGCCATCTCCTCGACAGAGGGATCTTGGAAAACTACAAAAGGAGGTACATTTTTTTTATGCGCCACTCTTTTCCTTAGATCTTTTAAAATGGCATATAGGGTAGGATCGAGGGCAGAAGTTGTTGCACTCATTGCTTCATCATCCTGCAGTTCTTCAACAAAATTATGATTAAGTGAGATGTTAAAAGGGGATGGATTGTTAATGAATTTCTGACCAATTTCTGAAATTTTCAGAATACCGTAATCTTCTATGTCCTTATACAAATAGTTGTGCAACAGAGCCTGTCTGATAACTGAATTCCAGAAATGATCATCTTTTTCTTTTCCTTCGCCGAAAAGAGCTAATTTATCATATTTAAAATTGATAACAGTTTGCGATTTATTACCGATGAGCACATCTACGGTTTCTTTCATCATGGCTCTTTGGTTCAACTGTTCAATTACCTCTAATACTAGTTGCAGCTCTTCCTGTACATCAATAATCTGTTTAGGATAACGGCAATTGTCGCACATTTTATTTTCGGAGCATTCTGTAAGCACATATTCTTCGCCAAAGTAGTGTAAGAGGAAATGACGGCGACAAGCAGTCGTTTCAGAATAAGCAATCATTTCAGAGAGCAGCTGAGCACCCATTTCTCTTTCAGAAACGGGTTTATCTCTCAAAAATTTCTCAAGTTTCAGTATGTCTTTGTGCGTATAATAAGCGATGCAATGCCCTTCTAGTCCATCCCGGCCAGCACGGCCAGTTTCCTGATAATAATTTTCAATGCTTTTGGGGATATCGTAATGAATGACAAATCGTACATCTGGTTTGTCAATGCCCATACCGAAAGCAATTGTAGCAACAATCACATGAATCCGCTCCATAAGAAAGTCGTCCTGAGTGTCGCTTCTTACTTTTGCTTCCAAACCTGCATGATATGGTGAAGCTTTAATATCATTTACCTGAAGCAGTTTGGCTATATCTTCGGTAGTTTTTCTGTTTTGAACGTATATAATACCCGATTTACTAGGCATATTTTTGATAAACTGCACAATGTTTTTGAACACATCTTCTTTTTTACCTTTAGGCCTTATCTCGTAGTAAAGGTTATCTCTGTTGAAAGAAGATACAAATTCATTGGGATTCTCCATCCGCAGGGTTTTTACTATATCGAGTCTAACCTTTGGGGTTGCTGTAGCAGTAAGGGCAATAATCGGAATTTCTTTGTTTAGGCTTTCAATCATAGAACGAATACGGCGGTATTCAGGTCTGAAATCATGCCCCCATTCCGAAATACAGTGTGCTTCATCGATGGCAACAAATGATACGTTTATGTTGTGTAAAAAATCGAGCGTCTCTACTTTTGTTAGCGTCTCCGGTGCAATATAAAGCATTTTTGTATGCCCTTCGATGATATCATTTTTAACATCTTTAGTCTGAGATCTTGATAAAGATGAGTTTAAAAAATGTGCAGTTCTGTCTGAATCGGAAAAAGAACGAATAGAATCTACCTGGTTTTTCATCAGAGCAATTAAAGGAGAAATGATGATAGCCGTACCCTCCAGGATCATAGCAGGAAGTTGGTAACAGAGCGATTTGCCACCACCTGTAGGCATAATCACAAAAGTATCATGTCCATTGAGCACACTCTGAACAATTGCTTCCTGATTTCCTTTAAATTTATTGAAACCGTAAAACTGTTTCAGGGATTCTTGTAGAACTGTATTTTCTGATGTCATATTGGCTTTGAAACTTTTATATAAGTTTTGGTTCGGTGCTTTGTAATTATTTAAAAAATTAAACAGATTGACTTTATAAAAATAATAAATTTTATAATATTAGTGAAATTTTTGGCGATAATTCAGTCAAAATATTGAGCAATTGTGCAGCTTTAACAAAATAGCTTATTTTGTAGGATTATTAGAAAGTTTAAATTAAAATATAATGATCATTCGAATCGTAAAAATGACTTTCAGGCCAGAGTTGACCAATGAGTTTATCAATTTTTTTGAAGATTATAAACAAAAAATCCGCAATTTTCCGGGTTGCAGCTATCTTCAGATATTAGAGGATGTAAACAGTCCAAATATAATATTTTCTTACAGTCACTGGGCAAGTGAAACTGATTTGGATAACTACCGAAAATCTGAAGTTTTTAAAAATGTATGGCCAAGAACCAAAGCACTTTTTCTTGAGGATGCGGAAGCTTGGTCAACTGTTATGTTACACGACCTGACTTAGATATCTATAAAATTACACTTTTTGGTTCAATACGTTTCATTTTATTTGTTATTTGTTTGAAAATAGGCTTTTTACCTATTTATATAAAATATTGTATGGCAACTATTAAATTATCAATAAGCAAATCAGGTTTGTCTGATGTGCAAATTCAAATAAAAGGCTCTAAAAGTATTAGTAACAGGGTTTTGCTAATTCAGGCGCTCTCAAATAAAGATGCAAAAATAACTAATATATCGAATT
>JBIPOO010000279.1:0-4999 GCA_044379045.1 Saprospira sp. | reverse complement strand
TTTGGGCTCCTTTGTTTCCGATTTAATTTTTGGTTTAGGCCCGCGTTTTTTGGGTGCCTTTTGTTCAACAGCTGCACTTGTTTCTATATTTTTTGGTTTAGGCCCGCGCTTTTTGAGCACTTTTAACACTTCCATTTCTAAAGTATTGGGACCTGTTTCATTTATTTTTGATCCCAAATCTACTTTAGGTGTTCTTTTTTTGGGGTATTCAACAACTTTTGCTGTGTTAGCTGATGCCTCATTATGTTCTGTCTTGGTTGCAACAGAAAGCGAGAGTGCTTGTTCCTGTGTATCTTCTGAAAGAATAGGACTAAGACTTTCGTGCAATTTCTGAATAGTAGATTGTATTACCTGCATCTGAAAATTAAGTTTCCTCATTTCAGAATCGTATTGCATAAGCAATGCTTTTATTTCTTGATCGTTAAGGGATGAAAAGTCCATATTTGAACAAATTATGTTTAAGATTTTTTTTCGTTACACAAAAAAAGAAAAATTGTTTCAAATATTCATAAATTCAATAAACTTTTTTTTGATTAAATACAAATAAAATCCAAAACATATTCTTTTAGTAATTTTTGTGCAAATCATTAAAAAAATACAAGAAATTGACAATCAGCATATAAGCTAAATCATTCTACTTGAATTTTAAGAAATATTACAAAGCCCCAAAAAAAATGATTTTAATCATTTTAATTTATCATCAATGTAGCTAAGAATTTTTCTCATCAAATGAACCCTATCTTTCCCCAACACATTATGTTTATGCATCGGATAAGGAAAATAATCCACTAAAATACCATTTTCTACAAAGGCTTTTACCAAACTCAAACTATGTTGTTCCAAAACAACATCATCCGAAGTTCCGTGAATGAGCATCAGATTTCCCTGAAGATTTTTTACATACTTGGCAAGTCTGGAATTTTCATAACCCTCTGGATTTTCTTCAGGCCTATCCATATATCTTTCTCCGTACATAACCTCATAGTATTTCCAATCGGTTACAGGACCGCCTGCAACTGCAGCTTTGAAAACACCCGGGTTCTTGAGCATCATAGAAATTGTCATAAAGCCCCCAAAACTCCAACCGTGAATGGCCATTTTGCTACTATCGACAAAAGACTGTGATTTAAGCCATTCAACTCCTTTTAGTTGATCTTGCATTTCTATAGTACCCAATTGACGGTGAATCACATTTTCAAATTCAAAACCACGCGATTTTGAGCCTCTATTGTCGAGTGTAAAAACCAGGTAACCTTTTTCTGCCTGGTACTGCATCCACAACTGAGATGCCCCAAGCCATGAATTTGTAATCATCTGAGCATGTGGGCCTCCGTACACGTAAATCAACACCGGATACTTTTTGTTTGCATCAAAATTGGATGGCTTAATAAGTCTGGCATGCAGGGTAGTTCCATTATCAGCCTTCAACTGCTGTAGTTCTACCTTCCCTGTTTTATAATCTTTTAGCGGATTATCAGACCGGAGCAATTCGGATTTTTCTTCACCGCTTTTACTATCTAATATTCTGATGACTCTGGGTGTACTGAGATTTGAATAATTATCAATCAGTAATGAACCGTCAGGATGCAGCGAAACATTGTGATAACCAGGTTTTACAGTCAGATTTTTAAGCACTGCTGTTTTAAGATTTATACTATATGCATGCAGATCTAATCCGCTACTATCAGTGCCAGTTACAATTACATTTTCGCCGCTTGCATCTAAACCCAAAATTGACTCAACAACCCAATTACCACTACTAAGCTGCGACAAAAAAGTTCCATCATTACGATACAGATAAAGGTGCATAAATCCGTCTCTCTCGCTCATCCAAATGAATTGCTCGGGATTATTAGGTAAAAACCAAGCAGGATGTTCAGGTTCAACATATTTTGGATGTTTTTCTTCAAATAAGGTTTTGATGAATCTTCCGTCTTCAGCGCTATATTTATTGAAACGTACGTGATTTTGATTTCTGTTTACAATAGCTAAATATACAAATTTTTCACTTGGATCCCATGCAAGATTAGTTAAATACTGATCTTTTTCACCTTCTGTTTTCAAGTAAACTGTTCTACCTTTTTTGGGATTAAAAATACCTACCTGAGCCGATTCACTTTTCTGGCCAGCCATGGGGTATTTAATGCTATTCAACTGTCCTGGCGTTACATTTATATCCAGTAGTGGATAATTGGCGACTTCGCTCTCATTTTTTTGGTAAAAAGCAAGCAAATTGCCGCTTGGCGACCAAAAAGTTCCTTTTGTAATACCAAATTCAGACCTTGCAATTGATTGTCCGCAAACAACCTCTGTTTGGTCATCAATTTTCGAAATTTTAATATGTTTTAAATTTTCGGACATGAATAAATTTTTGCCTATAGTATATGCAATTCGCCCGCTAACTTTATGTATATCAACATTCTCAGCATCTTCTGGCAAAGTACTAAGCAGCTTTCCCGATTTATCATTCAAATTAAATAGATAATAATTATTTTTGAAATTGAAATAAAATGAAGATCCGTTTTTCCAATCAGGATAAGGAACCGATTTCATATCAGTTTTTAGTACATTATTTACTTCTTCGAGCGTGAGCAGCAAAGACTTATTCATTTTTAGATCTGTTTTCTGAATTGAAGTCCAGTCGTCAGACATCATAGACATAAGTTCTTTTTCGTTCATCCATTGCAGTCCCGGAAGATTTTTAGGAGATAACAACCCTCTTTGTCTGAGTACTGCATCCTCCAAACTTAATTTTTTTTCCTGCGCATTGCAATTCGTGTAAACAATAAACAAAATAGCAATAATAACAAATAATCTATTCATATTCAATGTGTTAATTTAATAATAATTCGAAAATTAAACAATTTTTCAATAAATGATTTTCGTCACTTTCATTTAAAATTAGTGAAAAATGAAAAAATCAGAATTTTTTTTTAAAATAAAGCTTTGAGATAAAAAAAATTATTGACTACCTTTGTCAAGTTGACATTAAACTGTAAGGAGTGTAGAACAAAATTAGAAACTTAAATCAATAATTATCCCCCAAATTGATTTATTTTGTTTCTTTTGATTTCGAAAGCTCCAAAGTTTAATTACATTTAATATACCGTTATAAATTTGAAAAACATGGATGCTAGCCAAAAAGTAAAAACTCTGCCCAGTGAAGTATGGCAAAAGGTTGATTTCGGAACACCTACTCTCCACTTCGATTATTTCATTTCAAACTTGGGTCGAATCAAGAGCTATCACAAACGCACAACAGGTGAGAGACTCCTCAAAGGTTCTGTTGACCATAGAGGTTTCCACCGCCTGCACATACGTCTTGCCGACAAAACTTATGGTGAGCTTGCTCTGCACATCTTCATCGCAAATCACTTCTGCGAGAGAGAATCAGATGAGTTCAACCATGCGATTCACGTCGACTATGATCGTTCAAACAATAAATGGACTAACCTGAAGTGGTTGAAACACGAAGAGTGGAGAAGCTACATGCTAAAAAGCCCTCACAACAGTCCTGATCCTAAAAAGAAGGGCAAGAAAAAATAATTTCATACCCTGTCATAGGAATTGAACATTATTCCCGATAACACAAAAAGTCGCAATGCGACTTTTTGTGTTTTTTTTATCAGAGATTTTCTTGCTATCTTTTAAATTGAGTTTTACCGCAGTATTTCAATATATTAGTCAATCTTTATATCTGAACGTTTGAATTCGTACTCCTCGAATTTAATGATATTTAGATAGTTATTTTCAAAACGTTCTATGTTTTTGGATTCTGAAATATTTTCACCATCCATCATCTTATTGTTTTTGATTACAGGTACAAATTTAAACATAGTATGACGGCCTGTACTATTTTCTTTTTCAAAATGGTCGGGAAACTCAGTGCCGTATTTTTTCAAAAGCCTGCCAAAATATAGCATAATATCAAAGCCAATATAAGCAAATTCTCTGGGTGCAATTCCAAAACGCTTACGAAACTCCTCTTCAAAAATTTTATTTTTATCGGCCTCTTTATCAATAAAATAATAGTCTGGTATATGCAGGCGCAGGTTGTCGTAATATTCAAAATTTACACGCTCAAGATATTTCCAGGAGGGTTCACCTACCACTAGAAGCTGAAAGCCTTTTGATTTTTCGACCTTATCGTACATAGTTGATATTTCCCTTAAGCAGGAATAAATAAACTGTTCGTTTTTATCATTGGCTACAACTATTATATTTAAAGCACCTCTGTCTAAATATTTCATAATGGTACCGGCATGAATCCCCTCATTAGTTATCAGCTTAGGTAATATTTCAGCGTCAGAATTCTTATTATTTGAATAGGCTTTTTGTATCTGCTCCATTTTCAGGCTATCCTCTGAAGTTCCCATAATCAGATATTTATATCTTCTAACACCAGGGTTTGTAGCTTTTGCCTTAGTCATTATGGTAACAATATGTTTGGCTACTATATCATAAGATGGATTTACCTGAATAAAGTAATGATTGTCTTCACAAATTTCCGGATTAGTATTAAAAGGTGAAACGAGCGGCACATCATTTTCTTTTGCATAAAGGGCCAATTCTGAAAGTACATCGGTATGTGCCGGGCCAATAATCAAGTCCCACTCGTTACCGTTCATTTTTTCAATTACCTCTGCTACACCTGCGCTGTCTTTTTTCGAATCAAAAACACTCACTTTAAGGTTTACTCCTTCTTTTCGCAAACTATCGAAAGCAATTTCCACGCCCTCATAAAATTCAACTGCACGTGTAGATTGTGCAGGAATTTCTTTTCCCCCATATGTATTGGTCATGAAAGGTAGAATAATGGCTACATTGTAGGCGCTTTTTTTTCTAATCTTTCTAGTCTGTTCAGTTTTAACGGTATCAATATTTTCCTGGCTAAGATCAATTATTTGAAGCGTATCGCGTACAATAGGCATGTCAATCTGCTTGGTGTATTTTATGACATATTTTCGGAGGGGGCTTTCCACAATGGTATCTGTCCAAC
>JBIPOO010000278.1:0-5042 GCA_044379045.1 Saprospira sp. | reverse complement strand
CACATCGATCGTTGCATCACTGATAATTTCTGACTTTAAAAACACCAGTCCTGATTCTATCTCTATTTTTTCGATGGCCTCTTGCAGCGTTTCGGTTTCCCTGATAAACAACTCATAGGTTTCGAGAAGGTTTACATTTTGTTTGTGCGACCAAAATTTTTTATTTTCAGTTTTTAATTTCAATAAATTTTCTAATTTATTCCTTAGCTGAGCATAGAAATAGCCCTCTTTCAATTGATAAATCTGACGACATAAATCAGCTATTAAATCAAGATATTCATTTTGTCTCAACCGATTGATTACTATTTCAAAAGGCAGTTCTTCATGATTAATTTCAAATTGTATTTCATGGTCGCAATAATCTACATTGATTAAAATTTTATCATCTGATCCATATTGATTGAGCAGGCGGGATATTGGAATAATAAGTTTTTTACGCATATAACGTTGAAGGGCTCTTGCTCCATATTTTGTATCGAAACCCTCACTGACAAGTAAATCAATCAAATCATCACTAAAGTTAAGTGCAGCACTCCGATTGTCAATTCCGCTCCTTTGCTGTAAAAGATTCAACTCATTATTAACGATTGCATGCATCATTTGGGTACTTAGATGCTCGAAGGGGACAATTCTGTCTATCCTATTGTAAATCTCCGGTCTAAGAAATTTTCTGATTTCATTATCATAATGACCTTCAATATCAACGCTGTTATTTTTATTCCATCCTATGCCTGGACTTGAAACATTTTCAGCTCCTATATTTGAAGTCATTATAATTATTGAACTACAAAAGCTCACAGTACGACCTTTTGGACTACTCATTCTGCCTTCGCCAAGGATTTGCAGGAGCAGATCATTAAACATGGGATGAGCCTTTTCTATTTCATCAAAAAGCAGCACAGAAAAAGGTTGTCGCAAGATAGCTGAAGGTAGCTGACCTTTACTATTCAAATCGCCTTTTAATCGGGAGAGCGACTCAAAACCAGCATATTCCGACATATCGAAACGCAACATTCGATCGGAATTTCCAAAGATGATTTCAGCAAGCTTTTTTGCCAATGCTGTTTTACCAACACCCGTGGGGCCAACGAATAATAAGGATGCAATCGGTTTTGATGGCCTAAGCAAAGATGATTTTACAGCGGAAAGAATATCGCAGAGCCCATCTATTGCCTTTGACTGTCCAAAAATTGCCGACTTGAAACGCTTGCGGATGACTGCTTTGTTGAATGGAATAGCTGGGTTGATCAGAAACTCAGGCAGGCTTGTTTCCTCACAAAATGCTTTAATGGCCACCTCAACTCCCAATTCAGCAGCATCGGGCAAACTGCGAATTAAATTTTCTAAAATTTTGATCGGCTTTGCCGGAAAGCCTGAGTATGGACTAAAGCGTTTGCAAAGTCCTATGGTTTCAACGACTGCATCGGCATTGACTTTGATAGATTTTGCTGCTGCAGCAATTTGTGTTTTTTTAAAAACGATTTCTAAAAGCCCCTTTTCGGATGCTTCCTGCATTGCAATTTTTCGAAATCTGGAACTTAGTCCAAGGTAAATCGTTTCAAGATATCCCAATTCTGATTCCGTACATTCTGATACAAAACTGATTTGTCCACGTGAAATAAAATCAAGGAGATACTCGCCAACACTGGTATTGTTACCCTCAAATTGTCCCATTTCGAATAACTCGGCAAGATTATCTACATACAAAACGGTATCCAATTCAGCAATTTCATGACAAAATTTCGATAAATTTTCCTGCCAGCTTCCATCGTCATTCAGCTGTGCAAAAAAAGACGTTGCAGTAAATTCAATAAAAATTCGACCATTCGAAAAATTTCGGATATAATTTTTAATCAGACTGCTTTTTCCAATTCCCGAACTTCCCACTACAAGCACAGCATTTGCATAAGGATTATTAAGTATTTCGCCCAATTCGTTCAACTCCTTTTCAAATCCAAAATACTGTTCAGTTACTCTAATTTTCAGGCTTTTACCGATTTTTGTCTCAATCGGAATATCTTTATTGACTTTATTTTTTTTATCGATAATAAGTCTTGCTCTCTGTTGAATGATTCTGAGATTTTGAAACCAAAAATAGGGAAAAATTCCTTGTACATATTTGGTTTTATTGTGTTGCAGAAAATCAGTAATAAAGGCTTCATTTACTAATTTTTCAATCCTTTCCTCCTCTGCACAAAAAAGTTCTTTGCCAAGCAATGGAATCAATATCCAAAAACCCTTATCGTTTTTTTGTTTGAGATATTGCAACACTACAGAAAATGGCTGAAATTCGGGTTTGCCTCTAAGTAATTCAGCTCCTACAGCCACACTGAGTTGCTGTATTTCAAAATCGGCCTTCAGGTCATATTGTCCAATAGCAAGAAAATCAGACCTATCGCTTAAATGCGTTGACAAAGCTGCCGAGTAATTTTCGACAATTGACTTATCTTCCTTTCCAACAAAGACTGAATTCAGCTCCTGCAAGGGAAACAAAATCTGTTCAGAACCATCAAAAAAGCTGTATGCCGCAATGGGAAAATTTAGGTAAAGTTTTATCATTCAGATTCCAGTGTTAAAATCTTTGGGCAAAAAAACTTAGTTTTAAAGCACTATTGCTTAATTTTATGGCATAAAACTACAAAAATTCAACAAAACTAACAATCTGAGGTTTTTAATTAGCGTAAAGTGTAAAAGAGAAAAGAGGAAAGTTTTAATTTGAAAATTTGTCTCGTCTTTCGGACGAGATGAAAATTTGAAAATGATTTTTAGGAAAGAAAAGATTCTAATTTTCCGATTTTCGACTTCATATATTATTTCAAATTACTAGCTTATAACTTCATCTTTCTAACTTCATCCTTCTTCTCGTCCGACAGACGAGACTAACTTCATCCTTCTAACTTCTTCCTTCTAACTTCATCCTTCTAAATTCATCCTTCTAACTTCTTCCTTCTAACTTCTAACTTCATCCTTCTGACTTAAACAAATGGAAATAGATAAACAAAAAATAGTTGCTGCACTACAAAACATTCTCGACCCACAAACAGGTCAAGATATTGTAAGCCTCCGCATGGTCGAAAATTTACAAAATGAAGGTAAAAACATCAGTTTCACCCTTGTTCTGCCATCGCTGAATGCACCGCAAAAAAATGAATTGAATTTTGCCTGTATCAATGCCATCAATGAAATTTATCCTGATGCTGATGTACATATTCATGTAAAAGCCAGAACTGAAAATATACAAGGCAATAACAGCATTGTACCGCATATCAAAAATATTATTGCTGTTGCTTCGGGTAAGGGAGGCGTAGGCAAAAGCACTGTTGCAGTGAATCTGGCATTGGGATTAAAGGCACTGGGCGCTAAAGTAGGGCTAATGGATGCCGATGTTTACGGTCCATCGCTACCAACAATGTTTGGTTTGAAGGGTCATCGTCCAAAAATTCAGGATGTGCATGGGCAACCCAAAATTGTTCCGGTTGAAAAGTTCGGCATTCCAACTATCTCTATCGGATATATTATCGAGGCAGAGCAGGCAGTTGTTTTGCGCGGACCAAGACTTGCCGGAATTATTAAACAGTTTTTTCAGGATTGCCTTTGGCCCGAGCTAGACTTTTTGGTTATTGATCTACCTCCTGGCACTGGAGATGTTCAATTAACATTGGTTCAAACAGTACCTGTCACTGGAGTTGTGATGGTAACAACTCCGCAGGATGTAGCCCTGGCAGATGCCATCAAAGGTATGAATATGTTCCGACTGCCCAATGTGAATGTACCTATTCTTGGTATTGTCGAAAACATGTCCTGGTTTACACCCAAAGAACTGCCCGACAATAAATATTTTATTTTTGGTGAAGGTGGCGGAAAAATTTTGGCAAAGGAATCAAATTCCGTACTTTTGGGTCAGGTTCCACTAGTACAGGGGATTCGTGAAGGTGGCGACAGTGGGTTACCGGCAATTTTGGGAGATGACCTGCAAACAAAGGAAGCCTTTATGAAAATTGCTGAAAATACCCTACGACAAATTGCTATAAGAAACGAATCGCTGGAAGCGACTAGAGTGGTACAGATGAAAGAATAATATATGAAACGATGAAAAAGGAACGATGAGACTATTGCTACTTGGCAGCTGGCCTTGTTATTTGGTATGCTCCGTTTAAAGAGCTCTCTCGTCAGAGAAACGAAATCGGTTCTTGATACATTATTCAAAAAATCTCTATTTCTAATTTATAACTTCTGACTTCGAACTTCTGACTTCCAACTTCTGACTTCTTCTCGTCCGAAAGACGAGACTAACCTCTAACTTCTAACTTCCAACTTCCAACTTAATATGAAAGCATTCATTTTCCCCGGTCAAGGGGCACAATTCCAGGGAATGGGCAAAGACCTTTATGAAAGTTCAGACCTGGCAAAAAAATATTTCCAACAGGCAAATGAGATTCTGGGTTTCGACATTTCTAAGGTAATGTTTGAAGGCAGCGAAGAAGATTTGCGTCAGACTAAAATCACTCAACCTGCAGTATTCTTGCATTCCATCATCACTTATTTCTGCAAGGCTGGAGGAGAACAGCCATCTGCAACTGCAGGGCATTCTTTGGGCGAATTTACAGCATTGGTGGCAGCGGGAGCTATGCAATTTGAGGACGGACTTCAATTGGTTTCGAAAAGAGCGCTAGCGATGCAGGCTGCCTGTGAAAAAACTGCCGGCACTATGGCTGCTATCATGATCAACGATAACAGGATAGTTGAAGAAGTTTGTGCAGGCATTGCTGAACATATAGTAGTGGCTGCCAATTATAACAATCCAGGACAATTGGTAATATCTGGCAGTATCGAAGGTGTAGCCGAAGCGTCTAGACAATTATCCGAAAAGGGCGCTAAAGTAATTCCACTAAGCGTAGGCGGTGCCTTCCACTCACCGCTCATGATGAGCGCTCAGGAAGAGTTGCAAAAAGCTATTGAAGGCACTGTAATTTCATCGCCATTCTGCCCTGTTTATCAAAACATCAATGCGCAGCCGGTGACAGAAGTGTCTCAAATCAAAA
>JBIPOO010000277.1:0-5065 GCA_044379045.1 Saprospira sp. | reverse complement strand
CATAATTTCGATAACTCAGCATGGCTATGGCCCGAGCAGCGCTGATTCCATCTTCGGGCGAAGCCTCTATACAAAGCCGCTGTGCTTCATTGAATGCAATTCCCCAAGCCGAATGGCGGGCATTGGTCGCCAACAGCACAAGATTCTTTATCCTCTCTTTCTGACTATAGGCTATCTCCAATGCAATTTGACCGCCCTGCGATCCACCAATCAGCATGAAGACCGACTCAATGCCCAAATGCTGCATCAGCAAAATATGTGTCCTGGAAATATCTCTGGTACTGATGAGCGGCAATACCGGGTTCCTGTTCTCGAAAGATGTTCCGTAACAGGAACCCAGATTATTGGCACATACAATAAAATACTTTTCAGGATCTAAAGTTTTGTCTTTTCCGAAAATTCCTGCCCACCAGTCCGATACATCCGAGTTTGCCGTAAGTGCATGGCAAACCCAGATGACAGGCGTTTCTTTACTGTAAGTTCCGAAACTGTGAAAGGCAATTTCCAGGTTTTGTAACTTTTTTCCGCTCTCCAGTTCAAAATCCTCAGCTACTTTGAATAATTTTGTCATAATGAAGCAACATTTAGCGCCTGAACCACATCAGCATAAATGTCATCGAAATGTTCTATACCAACCGATAGTCTTATTTGACCTGGTTTGACGCCAGCAAGCAGCTGTTCTTCAGGGCTCAATTGCTCATGTGTCGTGCTGGCCGGGTGAATAGCCAAAGTTTTTGAGTCACCAACATTGGCAAGATGGCTGATGAGTTTTATTGCATTGATAAATTTGATTGCAGCTTCGCGCCCGCCTTTGATTTCAAAATTCAATACTCCGCCAAATCCGTTTCTGAAATACTTTTGCGCCAAAGCATAATATGGATTTGAGGCAAGTCCGGGATAGTTTACCTTTTCGATCAAGGGATGTTTTTCTAATTCAAAAGCTAGTTTGGCAGTATTGTAGGCAATGCGATCCAATCTCAGAGAAAGTGTTTCAACGCCCTGAATCAGTAAAAATGAATTAAATGGACTTGGAGATGTTCCATAATCGCGCAAACCTTCTACTCTGGCGCGGATGATAAAAGCAATATTGGGTAAGCCCAGCGGATTGCCTTCGCCAAAAATATCCCAGAATTTCAGGCCATGGTAGCCCTCGCTCGGCTCACTGAACTGCGGAAATTTGCCATTGCCCCAGTTGTAATTACCACCATCGATAATCACCCCGCCGATGCTAGTCCCATGACCGCCAATCCACTTGGTAGCCGAAGCAACTACAATGTTTGCTCCATGTTCAATGGGTCTGAAAAAATAACCAGCACCTCCAAAGGTATTGTCCACAATCAAGGGAATATCATGTTTTTTTGCCAAGGCTGCAATGGCTTCGAAATCAGGAATATTTAGTTGCGGATTACCAATTGTTTCAAGATAAATAGCTTTGGTGCTGTTGTCAATAAGGCTTTCGAACGCTTCGGGTGAATCGCCTTTGGCAAAACGAGCCTCAATACCTAGTCTTTTAAACTGAACCTTGAACTGATTATAAGTACCACCGTAAACATAGGATGTCGACACAAAATTATCTCCGCTCGAAAGGATATTAGTTAGCGCTAAAAACTGTGCGGCCTGCCCCGACGATGTAGCCAATGCTGCTACCCCACCTTCAAGCGCTGCGATGCGCTTTTCGAATACATCGGTTGTAGGATTCATTAGTCGGGTATAGATGTTACCAAACTGTTTAAGTCCGAATAGGTTGGCAGCATGTTCCGCATCGTCAAACACATAGGAACTTGTCTGATAAATAGGCACAGCTCTAGATTTAGTTACCGGATCAACTTCTTGGCCAGCATGCAGCTGCAGTGTTTCAAATTTGTAATTGCTCATGATTTGTTGTTTAATTTGTGATTGAGAATTTAATTTAGATTTGCCTTTTTGGTAATGAAATAGTTAACCGGAGTTGGATTGCTGAGATTATCATTTACTGGGCATCTCTTTTTTACAGTTTCTATAAGCTCATCTACTTCAATTTCTCCTGAATCTGTGTCAATTTCGATATGAACATTCAATGAAATGAAGCCAGCTCTTCCTGTATCTGAGAAACCAAGAAATTTTGCTGGATTAATATCTCCGTTAATGTTGATTTTCAATTCTTTAATGTCAATATTTCTTTCTTTTGCTACCAAGTTGAAAACCACATTCAGACATCCGGCATAACCGGCCAAAAGATATTCGACAGGATTAGCCGAAATGTCCTTACCGCCCAAAACCTCGGGTTCGTCAACATTTAGTGTAAATTGTCTGCTTTGTCCCTGATACAAGGTTGCGGTAATTTTTTTACCGTTGATTGAAAAATTTAAAGTGCTCATGATTTAAAAAATTAAGGTGAATAATAGGCATAAAAAAAAGCCTTGCGGGTTAGGCAAGGCTTTTGAAAATTTATTGATATATCTCTTAACTCAGATCATAACAAAAATGACAAATGCGCTGCCGGTTGTATTTTCATACAACAAGTACAACACATCATCATATTGTTAAAATTGGCAGTCATTGTTATGTTCTGTTTTTAATTCGAGCACAAACCTAAGACAGTTTTTTATTTTGTCAAATTTTAAGTGAGATTTTTTTGTGTTAATTTTTTGTAAACTCAATAGCTCGTTATAGTATTTGAAAAGTAAAAAGGCTGTCACCGATTCAGTGACAGCCTTTTACGAGTATGAGCAATATTATTTGAGTAATGTTACCACGCCCCTGATAGTTTTGGGTTCAGGGTCGGCAGGGAATTTATATTCGAAAATGTAGATATAAACATCTCTTGGCTGTTCCTGGCCATTTCTTTTTCCGTCCCAGGCCTGGCCACTGCTGCTTTCATGAACCAATTGTCCCCATCGGCTGTAAATCTCAAAACGGCTGACATCGGCACCCACAAGTCCAACCGGACCAAAATTGTCATTCAAACCGTCATTGTTTGGAGAAAATGCTGAAGGTAAACCAAGGAATCCAACAGGATTTACGCAAAGGATAATTGAATCGCTGCTGATACAACCACCACCACCATCGGCCGTAACAATATAAACGGTTGAGCCCTCTTCGACACCCAATACAGTAACATTAGAACTATCGGTACTGCTAAGTCCTGTTGAAGGTGACCAGCTATAATTCACGCCAATTTGATTTGCACCGGCATTTAAAATAATAGATTCACCTAATAAAATACAGGCAGAATCCTGACCTGTCTGTCCTATGAAAGCATTGAGCTGAGGCAGTGCAGAAATGTCGGAAATGGTAAAACTAACGGCATTTGAATCCAAACAGCCGGTAGACAATTCAATTAGGGTCGCCTGATAATTGCCCAAAGCAATTCCTTCAAAAATGATTTGTCCGGATGCTGTGATGGTGTCTACCAAGCCATTGCCTAAATCAACAGCAAAAGGCAGATTTCCACCAAAGACTGAATCGACCTGAAGTCCTGAATTTGAACCAACGCAGAAGCTATTATCGATTGGACTTACCAATGCTCCGGGAACGTTACAGATAACATTGCTGCTGGTACAACTCTGAGCTCCGGCAGGGCCAGTAGGACAAGGACCTGAGGATGTAACAGCTCTCACCAGAATATTTTGTACAGTGTTTTGAGCCAGACCCGCAATTGTTACTGAGGTATTGCTGCCAACAGTTATCCATGTTGTTCCGCCATTGATACTATACTCGTATGAACTTGCACCAGCAACACTATTCCAGTTAAATGTAACAGAAGAAGTGGTAGGCGTGCCGCAGCTTACAACAGGAGCTGCAAGGGTATTTTGTACAGTAACAACTGCTGAGTCGACCATCGTACAACCGCCTTCGCTCACAGAAACAGTATAAGTTGTAGTACTCAATGGAGATACTGTAACATTTTGTGTATTGGTAGCCGAAATCTGTGCGTTAGGCGACCATGCATAAGTAGGTAAGAAAGTCAGCTGCGGGGTAAATCTCCAACCATCGTTGATGGCAGTAAAGACGGCTGCATTTCTGCCCGTAGGCGTATATCCAACTGTACCGCCGCCGTTTTCAATACCCTGAGTTACAGGATTTAAAAATGGGTGGTTTTGAATATCGGTGGAGAATATTTCAATGATATTGGTTGTTTCGTGAAGTACAATCTGACCATCGACACCTGCTGCGGTGCCACCAAAATAACAAACCTGATCGTAATCGATTACAAATCTTCTGTTTGGTGCAGTTCCTGTGGTGAAATATCTTACGTTACCACAGTTGTCTGGATTGAGGTCACTCCATGCAAGTGCAATAAGGTTATTGGCTCCAAAAGGGGCATTGGTAGGTAAGTTTTCACCTGTACAGCAACCCGAATTTCCTGTTCCCAAGTCAAAAGTAATAAAGCCATTGGAACTAACTTCCAACTGAGTGTATGGAGTACAGAAAAATTCAAAACTGAAACCAATTGGAATTGCGTCGCTCAGGCAGTCGTCGTTGCTAAAACAGCTTGCACTGAATGGTACCGGCAACGCGGAGCCAAAGTATGGAGCATAAGCAATGTTGTTCACATTATAGGTTGGACCGCAGGCGCTTTGACCAGGTGATGCGCTAAGATTGGTTGGTGTTCCTGAACAGATGACTGGACTCGCTGGAGTTACATCTGCCGACCAGTTGCCGAATAGAAGTGTAACTGTATCCCTTCCCGAACAGGCGCCGTAATTGTAATTTAAATAGTACTGAACTACTCCACCTGGAGAGCCTGCAATTTGTCCCACAGGATTGGAAATGCTGGTCGAAGACAATGCATTGACAAAAGAAGGTGGATTGGAAGTCCATGTGTAAACTCCTAAAGTGCTGTCAATGCCCGGACCACTTGCATTGGAACTAAACTGTACCGTATTGGGCAAACCGTTTTGGCAGAGTGAAAAATCGGAAGCTGCTGCTTGAACTGAGAGCGGCGAAGCTACAAAATAAACTGTGACCGTATCGCTTGAGGTACAGCTTAATCCAGAAAGAGAATCGGGAGCTGATTGGAAACTGACTGCAAAAACGGCAGAGTCGCCTGCTACTGTTGTAGCAGGAACTGACACAATAGGAT
>JBIPOO010000065.1:0-17157 GCA_044379045.1 Saprospira sp. | reverse complement strand
CTTTCAAACAAAGTAACCATTTCTCTTTTGAATTCTTCTGAAAAGCGTCTGTGTTTTCTGATTTTTGTTATAATTTTACTCATTGTAAGTTGACTTTTTCGGTCAACCTATTTTAGGGACGCACAGTGAGAAGTAAGAAGTGAGAAGTAAGAAGTAAGATGTAAGAAGTAAGAAGTAAGAAGTAAGATGTAAGAAGTGAGAAGTGAGATGTAAGAAGTAAGAAGTGAGAAGTGAGAAGTAAGAAGTAAGAAGTAGGAAGTCTGAGGTCTGAAGGCTGAAGTAGGAATCTTCTAATTTTTATATTTCAGCATTAGCTTGCACATTTGCTTTTCTTGCCTCAATATAGCGCAAGAGGCCAAAACTGATTTTTTGAACAGTCTCCAGCTTTTTCAGGCATTTTTCTGTGGCAGTAGCAGAGCTAATCTGCAGCATTTCTGCAAGTAAAAGTGTCGATTGCAGTCGGGCCCAGATGCCTCGAATTTTCTGCATTCTTTTTACAAAACCATAAGGAATGGTTCGGTCATAAGCCATTTTAAGCTGCATATCTGCTTCAAGCATCAGGCAGAAAATTTCATTTCTGATGATACTTTCCTTCGATGATTTGAAAGTTGCAAAAAGTACTTTGTTTAGTGCTTCGTTTTCGGAGATTACTAGTGGTGTTTTCATGAGATTGAAAGGATTAAAAAGGAAAGATTGAAAGGATTAAAGAGGAAAGAGCTGCTTTGAATTCATATGATAAACTTTTATGTGATTTTGGATTTTTGATAATTTATGAGGCCCTGAATAATTTTTGAAATTTCGATAGTTTGTATTCTCAAAAAATCTGCTGTTTCGGTGTCACAAAATCACATGTCTTCAGCTGTATAGAGCATTGATCTAACCTCTCCGCAGGAAGCTTTGGAGTAATTAAGAAATCGGAGAAATTCTTTTAGGCTTTTTCGCTCAAATCCCTCGGCAATATTATTGCTTACAGAAAGCATTGCTTTGAAAATCTGGTCTTTAAACCAATTTTGATTTGTATGATAAAATGTTGTAAATAATTGTTTTTGAGTTTGCCTGGCTTTTTGCCAAGCTAGCAAATCTTCAAAAATTCCCATTCTGAAAGTAGATTTTAAGTTTGATAAAATAATTAAAATATTTTTTTAGAGATGTTTCTATGCCGATGTAGCAATAATGCTTAGTTTCGATACATTTAATAAAGGGCTCGAAAAATTTGTCATAAACTAAATTTCTTTCCTCTTTCCTCTTCGCTTCTTTCCTCTACTTTCCTCACAAATACCCCTTATCCACAAAACTAACGAAGCCAGTTCCCGCAACAATAATATGATCATAGATTCTAAGATCGAGTACCAGTGCAGCTTCCATAATTTTACGCGTAAGGTCTATATCGTCCTGACTTGGATGCAAATTACCCGATGGGTGATTGTGACAGAGGATAATTCCATTGACACGTTCAAATTCCAGTGCTCGCTGAAATAATTTTTTGGTATCGACTACAGTAGCGCTCAGTCCGCCGGAACTTATTTTAACTTTTCCCAAAACCCGGTTAGCTCTGTTCAGTGCCAGAATCCAGAACTCTTCATGGCCAAGATCGCTGAGAATGGGGGCGATTATCCTGTAAGCATCGGAACTGCTTTTTATCTGCGGTCTTTCTACTGCTTCGCAGTTCATACGTCGGCGGCCAAGTTCCATCGCTGCAGCAATTACAATAGCTTTTGCCTCTCCTATACCTCTTATCTTCTGCAGATCCTTTAAAGTAAGTTCTCCAAGTGCATTGAGGTTGTTTTCGGCAGAATAGAGAATTTTTTTAGCAATATCTAGTGCGTTTTCATCTTTGGTGCCGGTGCCAAGCAAAATGGCAATCAGCTCAGCATCCGACAGCGCATTTCTACCCTTAAGGCTCATTTTTTCACGGGGTCTGTCTTCTACTGCCCAAGAATGAATTGGATTGCTGTTATAAATTTTTACACTAGCTGCCATGACACAATATGTTTTTAATTTGTTAGTAAATTATTCGGTTTTGACTGTTTTGGCTTGTTTTTCGAAAGCGGTTGCAAAGATATGGTCATTGGAAAGGATTTTGCAAGTATTTTTTAAACTTTTTTGTTTTGAGTAGGGCCGTTAAAAAACAACAATATTTATTAATATTGTTAAAATTTAAAAAAATTGCTGCCTGCTAAATCACTTACTTGAATTGGCTAATTTGTAACTTTGCTTTTTGATAGACTTAGCTTTAACTTCATGAAACAGCTGTTGTTCTTTTTTCTTTTGCTGCAATGCACCCATGTCTTTACGCAGGTTAATCCTCAGCGTAAGGCTATGCCCGATATTGTAGTTTCGAAGAAAGGAGGCTTTTATGCAGCAGAACAAATACTTGAGCTCAGCTTTATCGACAGTACAGCAGAAATCTTTTACACCCTCGATGGTCGACCGCCGGGACTGAGTTCAAAAAAATACCAGGGTCCATTGCGTATAAACAGCAACACTGTATTACAGGCGATGGCAGTAAAGCATGAAAAAAGATTAAGCAATACACTTATTGAGCAGTATTTTATAAATGATAGCAAAACAACATTTCCGATAATAGCCATTTCAATCAATCCGGCTACGCTATACGACCCAGCAGGCGGTCTGATGCAAAATGGATATAGGGCTGATCGGGAATACCCGTTTAGAGGCAGTAATTTTTATTCAAATAAAGAAGTGCTCTGTAATGTCGAATTTTTCGAATTTTCCGATTCTTCGAAAGGCCATTATTCAGTTTTCAAAAGCAGAATGGGACTCAGCATTTTTGGTGGAATTAGCAGGGTTTTCCCCCAAAAATCCTTTGCACTCTATGCGCGTAGCGAATACGGAAACAGTCATATCGAACATACTATATTTCCTGATCAGAAAATTGACAAATATAAAAGGCTGGTGCTGAGAAATTCGGGCAGCGACTTTGGTGAAACGCATTTTCGTGACGCTTTTATTACTGCAATCGGAAAAGAAATGGGTCTCGAAGTGCAGGCTTACCGGCCTTCACTGGTATACATAAACGGACGCTATCACGGCGTAATGAATCTGCGCGAAAAACTCAGCAAACACTATTTCGAAGAGCATTTTAACATTCATCCCGACAGTCTCGATCTGCTCGAAGGCAGGGGCTATGTGAAAGCAGGCAGTCGCGATGCATACAGGAAACTACAATCTTTTCTGGCCAAAAAAGATCTGAATGATGCAAAGAATTTTGATGAACTGAATGAGATGATGGATCTGAACAATTTTATTGAATTTCAAGTCATTCAAATATACTCGGATAATCAGGACGCAGGGGGAAATGTAAAATACTGGCGCGAAAGAAAAGCAGGGTCGAAATGGCGATGGGCGCTTTTTGATACTGATTTTGGATTTGGTCATTACAGCAAAGGAGGTTTTAAATTTAATACCCTGGAACAGCAGACTAGTTTTACAGAAGAAAGCTGGCCGAATCCCGACTGGAGTACATTCAACCTGCGTATGCTTATGAAAAGCAGCACATTCAGAAAGCAATTTCTGACCCGCTTTTGCGACCGCATGAACAGTACTTTTATACCGTCGAAGCTCATTGTGCAGATTGATAGTATGGCAGCCTTCATAAAGCCCGAAATGCCTAGACACTGGAAACGTTGGGAACTAAGCCCCGGCGACTGGGATTACAGGGTAAATCAAATGAAAGAATTTGCCGAAAAAAGACCGGCCTTTGTGAAAGTTTTTCTCAATAAAGCTTTTCCGGAATTTGGTCCCGAGGTTAGACTTTTGCTCGATATTGATGGCGGCGGCAGGGTAATATTGAACGATATCATCGAAATAAAAAACAGTTTCTCTGGCTTTTATTTCAAAGAATTGAATTTCAGACTGAAAGCCATTCCGCATTTTGGCCATATGTTTTCGCATTGGGCGTATAATGAGCGCAAATCAACTTCAGATCGAAATATTATTTTTGGATTCGAAAGCGATACGGTTAGGGTTAAAGCAGTTTTTATCAAAAAAGAACACCCCAATGCCAAACAAATAATCATCAATGAAATCTCTTGCCGCGATACCTTGGCAGGCGATTGGATTGAGTTTTATAACAGTAGCGATAAGGACTTGAACCTCAAAGGATGGATTCTGAAAGATGCCGCTGATAATCAATATACTTTCCCGGATATCAAAATCAAAAAGAAAGAATTTCTGCTGCTTTGCCGCGAAAAGGAAAAATTTACAAAACAGCATCCAAATGTAAAAAATGTATTGGGCGGTCTTAGCTTTGGACTGGATCGTAAAAGAGATCGGATCGAACTCTATACTGCCGATGAAGCGCCGGTTGACAGTGTGGGCTATAAAATTGGCAGTTCGAAAGACACGGTACAGTTGGTGCTGGCACTCAGAGATTTTGATAGCGATAATGGCGATTATGCACGCAACTGGGAATATGAGCGAGGTGCAGGTAGTCCGGGCACCATGAATCCCAATTACCTTCAATGGAAAAACAAAAGCGAAAGCGCGTCGGACGGTGGTCAGAATTTTAAAAAATTTATGCGGACAGCCCAAACCGGTTTATGGATTTTGGGATCTTTTATTTTGATTGCATTTGTGGTCATCCTGATTAAAAACCTTGTTAAAAGTAAAAATGCAGACGATAAGAAAGTCTGAGTGGCAAAATTTCAGCTTTTTAATAATTATTCGGCTGCTTATCCTTAGTTTTACGCTTCAAAATTAATAACCGACATTTTTGATGGAACAATACATTGCTAAAACATTTCAGGGATTGGAAGAAGTGCTGGCCGAGGAACTCAAAAACCTGGGCGCCCAAAATATTATTAAATTGAAAAGAGCGGTCAGTTTCGATGCCGATCAGCTGACACTTTATAAGGCGAATATGGCCTTGCGCACAGCACTGCATATTCTGCATCCAATTGCAGTCGAAAAAGTTAAAAATGCCGACACCTTGTACAGTCTGGTGAAAACCATCAATTGGCAGCGCTGGTTCAGAAAGGAACAGACCTATGCGGTGCGGGCTATTGTTAATAATAATGAAGCTTTCAATACACCGCTTTTTGTAGCATTAAAAACTAAGGATGCTATTGCCGATCATTTCAGGCAGTTGACCGGAGAAAGACCCAATATCGATAAAGATAATCCCGATGTGGAAATATATGTGCATATTTTTGGGCAACAGTGTACTATTTCGGTCGATAGCAGCGGCCCCTCACTGCACCGCAGGGGCTATAGAAGTGGCGGTCATGCTGCGCCCCTCAACGAGGTACTGGCAGCTGGTATGGTGCTCCTGAGTGGTTGGGACAAACAGTCGCCGCTGGTCGATTTTATGTGCGGATCGGGAACAATCGTAACCGAAGCTGCACTTATTGCTGCCAACAAAGCTCCAAACCTGAGACGCAAAGTCTTTGGATTTCATAGCTGGAAAAATTTCAACCCTGAACTTTTTCTGCAGGCCCGAACTGAACTGATGGAGGCCGAAATTGAATGGGACAACTGGATTTATGGTTCTGATATCGATGGGCGTGCCATCAAAGAAGCTCGTCAAAACGTTGAAGCTGCCGGAATCGACGATATTGTAAGAATTGCTCAGGCCGATTTCAAGGAAAAAGATGCACCGTCAACCCCAGGTACGATCATCATAAATCCTCCTTATGGAGAAAGGCTCAAACCCGAAGACGTTGAAGCCCTTTACAAGGAAATTGGCGATGCGCTGAAACAGAAATACAAGGGCTATAATGCCTGGATATTAAGTTCTAATCCCGATGCTGTAAAAAGAATCGGATTGAGGGCTGCGGAACGTCTGGTGCTATTCAATGCCGCGCTGGAATGCCGTTTTCTGAAATATGAGCTATATGAGGGGAGTAAAGCAAGAAACGAAGAATTGAAGAATTGAAGAGGAACCGATCTCGTCCCAAGACGAGCGCGCTCCACACAGTGAAAAACTTTGAGAAGCGAAGATTTTAGAACAGAGGAGATAGGTACGAGTCTAATAAGCCTTTGTGTTGCTCTGTGTAAAACTTTGTGTCCTTCGTGGTAAAAAAATAGTGCAGAGGAGCTCACACCTAGTCGGTCAATCCGTTAAAATCTGTATTAACGAAGTTAATCTATCTGAATTGACACATCTATCTGTGTGCATCAGTTAAATCTGTGTAGGACAAAGTCCAGATCAGTGTTTTTAATTAGTTGAAAAGGTTAACCGATCTCGTCCCAAGACGAGCGCGTTCCACACAGTGAAAGACTTTGAGAAGCGAAGATTTTAGAACAGAGGAGATAGGTACGAGGTATGAGCTCCTCTGTTCTAGTATTTTCACCAATGCGTGAAAAAACCTGTGCTAAAGTAATTTTAAAACAATATATAAAAATAATTAAGAAAAACAAGATTCTTCAATATCTTTGTAGATGTGCTATAATTCTTATTGTCTGAAATCAAAAGATATAGGCAATTAAATATGTGTAAACGCCTAACAGTTTAACATGGAAAATAATCTACTCGACAATCAGTCCAAGACCAACACAAAAGAAGACCAGAAAGCATTATGGTTAAAAGCCCGAGGGGGCGTTATCCTCATTTGTGTAGTGCATTTATTTGTATCCTTAATAGCTTTAGGAGCCGGCGGCACAGAAGCAAGTTCTGCCGGAAGGTTTACTGCATTCCCAATTCTTATCAACTTCTGGATCGCCTCATGGTATGTAAAAGACAGAATCGAAAAAGGGAAAGAAGAACAAAACCTTTTCCTGATGGGTGTAAAAGCCGCCGGCGTAGTTTTTTTAATTCAGGTCGTACTTGGTGCGATTTTGATTTCAATTTTAATGAAGTAAAAAAAGGCAACTCCTTTTTATGAAATGCCAAATCAGTTTTTGCCCAACCAATCTACGCTGAATGCATGGGCCTCACTTTACTAATGCTTTAGCTTCGGAGCAAAAATAAGATATTTGAAAACCAATTAAATTCTGCTGAATACATAATAAATTTAGCAAAAGACATTAATTTTAACAAAAAACTTAGAAAAGAAATGGCAAGAAAAGCGTTTGACATTTTATGTACAATGCAAAAAGATGGTTATAACAGAGCACGCGTTGAAATTAATAAGTTGAAAATCGATGATAAACTAGATAAATTTGTTGAGGATTTGAATTGTTACAAATAACCTAGCTATATGAAAATCTTCCTCCTCCTCCTCCTAACAACCCCACTCCTCGCCCAGCGCTTCAGCGCCTACACCCGCGATATGTACCTTACCGACAATGAGAAGGTATTGTCGGGAATGCTGACAGTAGAGCTCGGACAGATTGCAAAGACGGATACCCTTCATATTTATGCCGAGACCGGCCGCAGATTCACAGCTACCATCATCAAGATATCGGACAGAGATGAGCAGGAACTGACTAGCCTTGGAGCAGGACAAAGTGCCGATTTCAGACTATTGTTTACAGAAAATCCATCGACGGGTAAGGACTATCTACGTGCAGGATACAAAGTTTATCCCAGCGATTATAGCCCGGCTTCGACAGTTAATGCAACGTCCAGTCAAGCACAGCTGCAAAGCACTATCGATGGGAAAAAGTTTCAGGGCAAAATTACCTATAAAGGAGCGCTTTATTTGAAAAAGGGCATCAAAGGTATGAATGAAAAGCCTTATCTGCAGTTGCAGTTTGCCGCTGCCAATGCACCCGATGAGCGGATACTGACGATTCAGATATTCAATCCTAAGGAAACAAAGGCTAAATATTCTGCAGCTGATCTGGAGATAAATTTTTCGGGCAGTCCCGATGGAAATAAGGATAATACAGTGCTTTATGGTTTTGTAAATGGCAAGGCTACAGAGAATTTTAATATCGAAATCAGCAAATGGCAGAGAAGCGGCAACAAGGTGATTATTTCAGGAAAATTTGGCGGAATACTTCCGGAAGTCCTTGTAATTGGCCGCTCAAAAAATAAAATTCGTTTCGAAAATGCTGTTTTTGAAGATGTTGAATTGGAAATTTTTGAAGATCGGGTAGATTTTGGCAGGTAAACA
Source organism: Saprospira sp. (assembly GCA_044379045.1). Taxonomy (GTDB): domain Bacteria; phylum Bacteroidota; class Bacteroidia; order Chitinophagales; family Saprospiraceae; genus Saprospira. The sequence goes on along the minus strand of JBIPOO010000065.1, from coordinate 9,136 downwards.
GGCATAGAAAGCGGCGAAGCGGGAAGATTAGAAGAATTGTAGAGGAAACGATCTTGTTCTAAAAACGAGTGCGCTCCACAAAGTGAAAATAACTAATTTTTCCAAATGGTCTCGATAGCTTCCTTGAAAAAATATATCACCAAACTAGCCCAATGCTTTAGCTTCGGTTAGCGAGCCCACCAAAAGAATGCGATGCTTTAGCTTCGGGCTAATAATATACCACTTAAATGCTACTATTATCAAAACTTGCAAAATTTACAAGTTTTGATAATAGCTGAGAATTTTAAAAATAAAATCTTTCCAACCGAATCACTAGCTGACTACTTTTCCGCGATGCAGCGGAGACCCTAAATATCCTGCAGTTAAACCTAATTTTAATAAATTTTGACATTCCCATGTTTAAAAGGGTAATGTTCCTCTCCATAGTTAATGGTGAGTTCCTCTTCCGGGCTGATATCTCTGACGCAAACCAGACTTAGGGTCTTGCTTTCTGTCTCTACCTTGACATCACAATTTGGTGTGAAGCTGTGATTTAACAGGTTAATGATGCCAAAGGCAATACATGAAAATTCTTCGGACCAATACAAAGGATAAGTCTGCTGAAAAGGGGAACTTTCATCCATTTCCCAATCTATGATTGCGATGAAGTTCCTCGAAATTATATCGCCTGTCTTAAAATTTTTCGATGAGATTATGGCAATACCCTTTTGGGGATCTTTTAACAGATAATAGGAGTCCGTTTCGGGCAATAGTATTTTATTATCCATTTTAATCTTTGTTTTAGACTGCTAATTTATTTTCTTCGCAAAAATAACAAATGCTTTAAAAGCGCAGGTTTTCTGTATGTACAGATTATCTTTAATGATCCCTTTCTATCACAGCAACATACTGATCAATTTCTGCATCGTCGAAAGTTTCGGTCATTTTCCAGCCTGTACCTACTAAAATTTCTTTCAATTCAGCTTTCGATACAAAGAGGTAATCTTTCCATGGAGTTACAAAGTGGCGATACCTGACCCTTACCCTGATTTGCCCGCCCAGACGTCCATTCAGTCGGTTGTCGGCAATATAGTTCAGGTCGTCTTCCATAATAAATGCTTTGCCGTCAGGGTCTAAGGTTTCGACCAGGATTTTCGCATTTTCATTGCACATTTTCAAGCAGTTGCGGAAAAATCTTTTGGCGACTGTGGCATTCTGCAAAAGCCCCAGATTATTGCCCCACATAAAAATGGTATCGAGGCCATTGATGACTTTTTCATCGAGATGCAACACATCGCAGAGTAGCGCATTGTTAAGCCCCCTTTCCATGCAAATTTTCAGTGCAAGTGGCGAATTATCCATACCTGTGATGTCGAGGCCCTGCTCCTGAAAATGAACCGAATGCTTTCCGCCACCACAACCAATGTCGAGTACTTTTCCGACAATATGCTTGCTGGCCTCTTTCTGAATGCGCGACCAAAGTTCGAAACTTTCGGTATATGCATCGCTGTCACCATTTAGGGTAAAATGCCCGTCTTCTCTTTCAATGATATCGTATCCGCCGCCTTTGCCGTAGTAGGTATCTGCAATGTTATTGCCATAGGCATCTTCATTTGGCGCAAGGCCGATGACTTCTTTGTAATTTTGCATGCTATCTAAGTTTAATATTTTTAACAATTTTCACCAAATCATTGACCAAAATAGCCATTTTTTCATAATTCAAAGTATCGGGAAGGTCTGTCAGTTCATGATAATTTTTATTTCTGAAAAGCGAAGTATCCGTAATCATAATGGCCGGAATTTTCTTTGACCAATAATTTCGGTGATCCGACCAGTCCATGCCCCAGGATTTAAAAGGAGAGACAAAACGCTTGTAAATCATAGAACTGCCGCTCAGGGATTTACGCATTGCGCCCAAAATTGCCCGAGATCTCATATCGGAGACCAGCATCAGGTAATTTCCTCTGGAACCATATAAAAAACGTAAAATTGACAAGGGATAAGACTGACTGCCCTTTTTATCGGAAAAATAACCAACCATTTCGAGGCAGATCATAAAAGCCGTATTGGTATTATTACAACTTTGCGCATGATGGAAACTGCCCATCGCATCGCTACCGAAAAATGGTGGTTCCTCGCAGGCATAAAAAATAAGTTCAGTATCAAAAGGTAAATTTTCAACATTTTTCAATTCCCCGGCAAGGCAGAGCAGCACAGCGACTGCCGAGGCATTATCATCCGCTCCCGGCGTTTCTTCAAAACTGTCGTAATGTGCTCCGATGACAATTTTTTTTGGATTTTTACCCTTAAAAAACAGTGAAAAGTTTCGGTAAGTAATACCATTGTCATCTTTCCATACCTCAATTTCAGGTTCCCGGCATTGTTCGCTGATTAATACATGCATGAGCGACATAGCGGTTTCCCAGCTATTGCCGCCTGCCCTCCTGAATCCCTGAATGGCCAGTTTTTTAACAATATTACTCAGTTTATCTTTCATCAGAAATCAAAATCTTCGAAGTGAATTTCTTTGGATTTTTCGCTGAACAGCCTTTCGAAGGATTGCTCCTTCAAAACCTGTTCAATATTTTCATAAAGCTGCTTCGCCTTTTTTTCTGCCAAAGGGTTGTTTTCTTCGGCAATAAACTGCAATTTGATTTTATCCTCAAACAGTTCAACCTGTAACTCATATGGGTATTTGCAAAATTGCACGCTGGAACTTTGAATTTCAAGGTCATCGAGCGGCAATTCGGGGCTGTACATAAAATTAGTCACCATGGATGCAGTTTTATCAGTTCCCGAATTTTTTTGAAGTGATTCAATTATATTTCCTTTTGCTGCAAGCCTGCTGCTGTTCAAAAACGTGAACATGCCCGGAATGCCGCATTGAAAACCATTATCGGTATAGGCTATGCAGCTTTCGCGACCAAAGATACTGTGCGACAATAAAAGAAAAGCATCTTGCAGATTTATGCTGCTTACTGCGGCAAGTCTTTCAAATTGCCCTTTTTTCACTTTCGAAAGCCAATGCTCAAAAATGATAGCCTGCTTCGAAGCAGATTCCGTTTTTGCGCTATTTTTTAATGCTGTTTGTGACAAAAAGGCCTGATAATTTCTCACTGTATAGCCAATATCCGTTTGCAGCGCCTTGTAAAATTCCGTTAATACCATGCTAATTCCCACAGCGTCGAGTAGAATATGATGCCAGTGCACGGTTAATTTATCCGCCTCGAAAAAGATTCTCAAAAGCGGTTCTCCATTGCTCAAACTAGCATGGCTAATAGGCTTTTGTGTATAATCACGATAATTAGTGCATTTTTTCCAATATCTTTCACCATTTTCATCGGCAGCACTAAGCACAAATCCCAGGTGTGGATAAATTGCAAAAATATGTTCTAATGCCTTCTCAAATCTTTCTGGACTAAATCCAAAACTGAGCTTACATGAAAATGAAAGCAGAAAAGGCGAGTTGCCCCCTGGATAATTTCCTGTTTCTGCTATGAGCATATCTCTTTGTAAGCTATTCAGCGGGAAATTATCGGGCAGTAAGACGATAGTTTCTTTTTCCTTTTCGAAAAGGAGTTGGTCCAATGTTTCAATTCGCTGATGCTGAATGAGTTCTTTTACCGAAAGGGCAATGCCATAATTTTTCTCAATCCAGGCCTGCATCTTCATGATTTTAATCGAATTGCCGCCAACAGCTTGAAACTGTGACTTATTTCCGAAGTTTTTATGTCCCAAAACAGCTTCCCAACATTTCGATGCCCTTGTTTCGGGTAATTCTCCTGAGCTATTTTCGCTATTTGCCTTGTAAGTATCGAGCAGTAGTTTACGGTCAATTTTTCCATTAATGTTTCGGGGCAATTCTTCCATAAACACCAAAATTTCGGGAATCATAAAATCGGGCATCAATTTAGAACAAGCTTTTCTAAACTCAGCATCTGCCATTTTTCGACCGCTGATGAAGGCAATGAGTCTTATTTCGTCTGCCTTATCAACTACAATTGCTACCTGTTCAATTCCATCTACACTGTGCAGCAAAGACTCTACTTCGAAGGGCTCAATCCGGTATCCCCTGATTTTGATTTGATCGTCCAAACGGCCCAGATATTCAATATTTCCACTGGCGTCAATCCAGCCCGAGTCACCACTTTTGTACCAGCTTTGTCCATCTTTTTCGATAAATTTTTGGCTGCTAAGTGCCTCGTCATTCAGGTACCCCTGCGCCAGGTAGGGACCGCCAATCCATATTTCTCCAATCAGACCCTTGGGTACCGCTTCGGCATTGGCATCGAGCAGGCGAATGGCCGCATTGTTGATAGGTTTTCCAATATCGGGAATTCTCGAAATATTTTTTTTGTCAACAACTTTTGCAGTCACCACATGCGTTTCTGTTGGTCCGTAAAAATTGAAAAGTCTGATATTTTTGCGCTCAACCCAAGCCTTGAGGGCCTCGCCTATAATGAGTGCTTCCCCCGTTGTAACCAGCTGTTTGAGCGAATCACATTGGTCGAAAAAATGAGGGTCGCTGTCCAGCACCGCATTCAGGAGTCGGGCCGGAATCCAGGCAAGACTTATCTGCTGCTCCAAAATACAATTTCTGATTTCCTGAATATCCTGCCTCGACTCATAGGGCATTTCTACCAAAGTTGCGCCAAGCGAAAGCCATAAAATCAGTTCATGGTATGATGCATCGAAACCAAAAGAAGAGAGCGCAAGTATTTTTTCATCGCTGCTCAATCCAAGTTCAGTAGCTGTCCAGTCTGCGAGATGCGCCAGGCATGCTTTGGTTTGAATTACGCCTTTGGGCACCCCTGTAGAGCCCGATGTATGCAAAATAAATGATGCATTTTCAGGCTGTTCCGATTTTGAGTGTGTCAGCTGCTCAATCTGAATTCGATTGCCCTCTTCGAGCAGTACAAAACGGCAGGAGGCATTTTTCCAGATAAAACTTTTCCGCTGTTCAGGATAACGAAAATCGACCGAACAAGGGACTGCATTCAATTTCCAGATAGCCAAAACCGCCGTTGCAAAATGCTTTAGCGACTGCAAATCAATGCCGACCGCCTCATTGTTATCTAATCCCAGTTGCTGCAATGTAGTCGCCAGACTTTCAGCTTCGCTAATAATTGCTTCCCGATTCAAAATCGATTCATTGCCAATCAGCTTAAAATCGCCTTTTGAACAGAACTGATCAAAAAGATTGTCAGAAATGTTGAATGCTTTCTCTTTTCCATGAATTATAGGCCATTGAGTCAATGATTTTTTTGCGCTTTCAATAGCTGTATCCCATTGCAGATTTCTGATAAATTCAGAAAATCTGTTCAGTATCTCAGTGCTGTAATCAGGATTATAAAACTTTGTTTGAACCAGCACTCTGATTTTAATGCCTTTCTCAGAAGGATAACAGATAAAGGTCCATTTTGCAGCGGTTTTTTCATTGAATTTGCCAATACCGATCTCTTTATTTTCGCTGATGGAGGCATCAATCGGATAATTCTCAAAGACAAAAATATGATCCAGATTCAACTGTATGCCATCGAGCGCGCTGTAAGAAAAATCCTTATGCCTGTTGTCTGAAATAATTTGATTTTTAACTTTTTGCGCAAATTTTGAAAAGATTTCAGCAGGTTCAACTTCTACATAAAAAGGAAGTGTTTGAATAAGCATACCCACTTCATCTTCAAGATTTCCATCGCGCAAAGACACTACATTACCCAACCCAAGTTCACGCTTCCCAAATGCAGCAGCGACAAAGGCCAACCAGGCCGAAAAAACAAAATTATGCTGTGTAAGCCCCTGTTCTGAAATTCCTTTCCAGAGGGCTATTTCGTCAACTTCCAATACAATTTCCTCGTAATCGCTCAATTTCCTGCCAATCGTCAGTTGTGGAATAAGAGGCTCATTAGCAAAATTCTTTAGTCTCGATTGCCAGTAGCTATCATTTGCCGTCTTATGGTCTTTTAGGCCATAGAGAAAATCGAGGTAAGCCGCTCGTTTTTTCAAGATATTGCCCTTTAGGGCATCGAAAAGCATCGAGCTGAAAAGTCCAAGTGACCAGCCATCCATCAAAAGGTGATGATGTGTCCAGACAAGCAGTTTTTCGCCATCTTGCTTTTCTACAATGGTGAGCCTGATAAGGTTTTTTCCAAAATCGAAAGGCCTTTTGAAGTCTGCTTCAAGCAATTGCTCAAAGTTGTCTGCTTCTGCGATATTTTGAATTTCGAATAAGGGCTCTTTTGGCAAAACCCAAACAAATTCATCTTTAATTTTCGTCAGTTGCAATTGCAGGGCAGGCAAGGCATGCATAACTTCTAAATAGGCAATTTTCAACCTTTCTGTGCTAATTTCGGCATTTACCCTGTAAGTGAGCTGCACCATATAGCTGTTGTCATCCTCTGCAAAACTATCGTATAGAATTCCATTTTGGGCTTCACTCAGCGGAAAAATTCCGAATATTTCAGGCTTGTTTTCGCGATTATAAAGCTCAATTTGCGCATCTTTTCTCCAGTCGGCAACCGTGATTGCTGCCGCTGGTTTCTGTAATTTTATAGCTGAAATACTTGTTGCAGCAAATAAATCCTGTACAGAAAGGTTAAGACCATCTTTGCGCAGGGCATTCACCAAACGAATGGCACTGATGCTATCGCCACCATTTTCGACAAAACTTTTTTGGGTGGAAATGTTATTGCCCAGAAGTTTTATGAGATAAGGCAAAATTGTGATTTCTTCCTTTGCAGAAGCGCCTTGACCCAATCTGAAAATGTTTTCCAATGCTTTTTCATCAGTTTTTCCATTCACATTCAAAGGAATGCTTTCCAAACGGATGAAACGGGCAGGATTGGCATAATCGGGCAGAAGGTCTTTGCTCATGCTCCTTTCCAACTCCGATGCGCAGGTATGAAAGGCAATTAGGATACTGTTATCGATGAAAAGCACACGAAAAAGTTGTCCAAAATGCTTCTGAAGCAGAAATTCAATCTCTCCGAGTTCAATCCTGTAACCCCTGATTTTTATCTGGCGGTCGTTTCTGCCAAGGTAGTAAAAATCCCCCGACATGCGCCAGCCAAGGTCGCCGCTTTTATAGGTGGGCGTTTTATCGAAATTAAATTTTTCAGCTGTCAGGCTTTCCTTTCCGTAATATCCGCGGCAAACACCGGCTCCCGCTACATAAAGTTCGCCAATAAAACCGTCTGGAACAATCGTAGCTTTTTTGTTGCGCAAGGAAAGTATATAACCGGCCAAAGGGTTTCCGATATTGCTGTATTTTTCAACAGCTATTTTCTTGAAAGTAACATGCACCGTTGTTTCTGTAATTCCATACATATTTACGGCAGTCACCTGTTTATTTTCTGCCAGCCAGGGTCCTACTTTTTTGATATTCAATTTGTCGCCACCAAAAATCAGATACCTGACATTATTCAATTTTGGCTTTGATTCGCCCACCAACATCAGATTATCGAATGATTTTGGGGTCTGATTCAGGATGCTGATTTTTTCTCTGATCAAAAGATCGTACAATTTGAAACTATCCTTAACCTCTATCCTTTCGGGAATGAAGAGGAATGCAGCATTGAGGAGCGCCCCCCAGATTTCCCAGGTCGAAAAATCAAAACCATAGCTATGGGCCATTATCCAACGGTCATCTTTATTGAAATCGAAATCAGACAAGGTCCCCAAAAACAGATTGCAGAGGTTTGCCTGCGTGACTGCGCAGCCCTTCGGTTGTCCGGTTGTACCCGAAGTATAAATCAGGTAACAGATGTCGTCTAATTGCGCAACTAAATTCGGAACGCTATAATTTTCGATATTTTCATTTAAAGGATGCAGCATTTTTTTGCCTGGCAAGGCATCCAGGTCACTGATAACAGTTTTAATCGCTGCATCATTCAGAATATAGTTCAGCCGCTCATTCGAAATCTCCGGATCGAGCGGCACATAGATGGCTCTTTTTTTCAAAATAGCAAGCATGGCCACAATCAACATTGCAGAATTTGAGGTTCTGATGCCAACAGGTTCCTGAATTGTAACATCTAGTTTCGATGCAAGACAGTCAGATAAATCATCGAGCTGCCTGTACGAAAAGCTGTTCCCTTTTGAATCGCGAACGGCAATTTTATCAGGCTGTGCACTTACATTTTCTTTCCAGATTTCGCTGATGGGTTTCAGGGCATCATTTGCCGGTCCAAGAATTGGCGTATTCAAATTCCCATTCAAAAATTTCGAAAAGGACTGGACAATTTCTTTGGCAGCCTCCGATACAATCTTATTCAGGTTCCAGACAAAAGAGAGCGAGCAACCATTTTCGGCGCTTTGAATGACAATGGAAAGCAAATAATGCGGCTTCGATCTGAAAATTGTTTTATACTCATTTTTTAGTTCGGGTTCCACTACCCAGCAATGATCGAAGCTTCCCGACTGAAAATAATGACCGACAGCATGTTCGCAATGCGAAAGAATCGTTGCGCGCTGATTTTCGAGCGCGGCTTTTATGTCGGCATCAGCTTTGAAAATCAAAGGCCAGGTCTGTACAAAATAACCAAGTGCCGATTGCGCAGCAGCTTCCGAATTTCTCAGGCTAAAAACTTCACCAATACAGACCTCTTCTTCGCCGCAGGCCAAAAAGAGAAATTCGACCCATTTTGCCATGATTTCTTTATAAGACAAATCGGGCAATTCTAGATTTTCGTACAAAAAATCATTTTCTTCATCTATTGGCGACGGAACAAAATTTTGCAGTTGAAAGCCTTTAAAATGATCTTTTTCGATGCGTTCCACAGACGCTTTAGGTATCCATTCTGCAGTTGGAACCGGCGTTCCAGCCAAAAGCGCTGCCAAAGCATATTGAATGGAAATGGCATCGAAGAGCAGGTGATGATAGCAACAGGCCAGGTATTGGTAGCCATTTCCATTAAAGACATAAATCCTGAAAAGTGGCGATTGCTGGATATTAAAACTCAAGTTTTGAGCATCGAGCCAGTCAAGAATTTCTGCATCCGACAAATTAGGTGCATCGACATAGGTTACAGGTAACTCAATTGTTTTCAGCCGGATGCGTAGGGGCTGCTCAATTTTTTCATAGATAAAAAGGTCTCTGAATCGTGGAATTGACAATATCCACTTTTCTATGTCATTTTTAGTCAGGAATCTATGCTCAATC
>JBIPOO010000276.1:0-5091 GCA_044379045.1 Saprospira sp. | reverse complement strand
CTCTCGTGCCGTTGGCAAAATTCCGGCAAACTCAATTTTAATATTTGAAATTGAGCTATTGAGCATTGATAAGTAAATATCAAAACAAAATTAAAATGCACTCAACCTATTCCATTGGCAAAACAGCTTTACTATTTGCTTTTTTTGCATTATCAACTTTTATTGGAAAAGCAAATAACTTTTCAAAATGGACTGCGCATCATAGCAATGGCGAAAAATTCAATTATGCACTAGGTTTGATGATCGGTGACAATTTTTCCAAAAATTTAGGCTTAAACTCCAAAAATTTTAATGTCAACGAATTTTGCAAGTCAGTTGAAACTAGTTTAAACAGTAATGATAAAAAGCTTATCACTGAAGCATCAACATCCTTTGCAAATGAGGCTCAAACTATTGCTACTGCTAAAAGTGAGAACAAAACCGCACCTGAATTAAGCAAAGATTTTGCTAAAAATGCAGGTTTATATTTTGGCAATGCTTTTAAAAATGCCGGAATGAGCAGCAAAGATTTTAATAGTGCTGAATTTCAACAAGGTTTGCTAAGCGGAATGGGTGAACTACTGCCTGAAATTGAAATGAGCCGTGCCGATGAAATTTTGAAAACGGAATTTGAAAGTTTTAGGGCGCAAATTGGAGAAAAAAATGCCGCTTCCGGTAAACAGTTTTTGATTGATAACAAGAAAAAAAATAAGAAAATAAAGACTACTGCAAGTGGTATTCAATACCTGATTATCAAAAAAGGTAAAGGCCCCAAACCTGGTCCTAAGGATAAAGTACTCACGCATTATCATGGCACTCATATCGATGGTTCCGTATTCGACAGTTCTGTTGACCGTGGCGAACCAATTGAATTTCCATTAAATGCAGTAATTGCAGGCTGGACAGAAATTCTGCAGCTCATGCCCAAAGGATCGAAATGGAAAGTTTTTATCCCCTCAGAACTAGCCTATGGCGAACAAGGTTCTCAAGGTGGTATTGGCCCCAACGAAACACTGATATTTGAAATCGAACTCATTAAAATTAATGGCAATTAAATTATATTAACACTATTAACTTAAATAAAACATATGAAAACTATAAATGCCCTTTTATTTTTTCTAATTCCATTTGGAATAATTTCTTTTAGTTCCTGCGGTGATAAAAAATCGGCCAGTGAATCGTCAATCCTCAACGACAGTACTGCAAACAAAGCTGTTATAGCATTCTCTCCCGAAAAATTCAGCAATGCACTGGGTATAATGATTGGGGATGACCTTAGAAAAAATCTTGGGTTAACTTCCAAAAATCTAAATGTAGATGAGTTCTGCAATACTATTGCCGAAGGTTTAGCCAGTACAAAAAACAAAGAGGTTGCCGATGCATCTATGGCATTTAAAGTTGAGGTACAAAAATTATCGATGGAAAAACAGCAAAATAAACCTCTTTCAAAATTCAGTGCTGCTTTTTCTAAAAATGCAGGATATAACTTTGCATCAAGCTTTAAAACTGCCGGTATCACAGCCGATGCTTTCAAAACCGAAGATTTCAAAAAAGGTTTCCTTGCTGGATTGGGCGAATCAAAGCCTGATTTTGATATGACTACTGCCGACCAGATTTTGAGACAAGGTTTCGAGAGCATGAAAGCAGTTGTGTCAAAGAAAAATGCCGAAGATGGTAAAAAATTCCTCGAAGAAAACCTGAAAAAGAATCCAAAACTTAAAACTACTGCTAGTGGCATTCAATATGAAGTACTTAAAGCAGGAAGCGGCGAAAAGCCAAAAGCAACCGATAAAGTACTTACACATTATCATGGTACTCATATTAACGGAACAGTATTTGACAGTTCTGTAGACCGTGGTGAACCGATTGAATTTGCTCTGAATCAGGTAATCAAAGGCTGGACAGAAATTCTGCAACTGATGCCAAAAGGATCAAAATGGAAAGTTTACATCCCTTCCGACCTGGCTTATGGCGCTCAAGGTTCTCAAGGTGGTATCGGACCGAACGAAACTTTGATTTTTGAAATTGAGCTGTTGAAGGTTAATGGGAAGTAGCAGCTTAGAATCGAAGAGAAAAGATAAGTCTCGTAAAACAGCCGATTAAACCCTTGGTTTAACAAAATACAATTCATATGAAAGCTAAAAGACAAAAGATCTTTTAGCTTTTGTTTTTTTATTGGTATATTTGGCGCTGTCTTTGATAAATATCTCCTGATATCTAATCTTAGAACTTAATTCTTTAATCTAAAAAAATGTTTTTTATGAACAATATTAAACTGATAGCTTTGGGCATGTTCCTCGGTATGGGCTTATTTTTTATGATGAGCTTTATTGGCGCTGATGAAAAATCTCCGAAGGGAAATACAAGCTATGCATTTGGCGTACTGATTGGTACCAATCTTAAATCCCAAGGTTTTAGCAGCGAAATGATCAATGCAAATGACTTGGCCAAAGGAGTGATAGATGCATTGGAAGGAAAATCTGAAATGGATTTAAATACAGCCCAACAGCTCTATCAACAGGAAGCAGGCAAGGCTCAGGAAGCAGCAAAAGCTCTGGCCAATGTAGAGAACAAAAAATTCCTCGATGCCAATGCTAAAAAACCGGGTGTAAAAACAACAGCCAGCGGTTTGCAGTATGAAGTCCTACGTGACGGAGACGGAGCCAAACCAATTCTTCAGGATAAAGTAAAGGTTCATTATCATGGCACGCTAATCAATGGGACCGTATTCGACAGTTCTGTTGATAGTGGCAAACCAATCTCTTTCCCGCTAAACGGGGTTATTCAAGGCTGGCAGGAAGGACTACAACTAATGCCTAAAGGATCTAAATTCAGGTTTTTTATTCCCGCATCTCTTGGATATGGCGACAATCCTGCGGGTAAAATTCCGGCTAATTCTGTGCTTATTTTTGACGTAGAATTGCTGGGCATAAATGAATAAGCTTTTATATAAAACAACCAATTTAAAACAACATGAAAGAAATTAGTTATCAGGTCGGCCTCTTAGTAGGTTCAAACCTGTCGAATCAGGTGAATCCAGAGGATATGGATCTGCTGTCTTTGGCCAGAGGTATCGAAGATGCTATCAACGGTACTGCCGATGATGTAACAATGGACAAGGCGGCCCGTGCAGTACAAGCTTACATGCAGGATGTACTCACAGCACGTGCCAAAGACTCGCTCAATGATGAAATTGCCTTCCTGAACCAAAATGCCAAAAGACCCGAGGTAGTGAGCCGCCCAAGCGGTCTTCAGTACGAAGTACTCAAAGCCGGTGAAGGCAAGGTTCCCAGTGCCCGCAATACCGTGCTAGCACATTATGAAGGCCGTCTGCTCGATGGCTCCATCTTCGACAGCTCTATCATGCGCGGAGAACCTGCACAATTTCCTGTAGGTAATCTTATTCAAGGCTGGCAAGAAGCGCTACAGATTATGCCGGTAGGCTCTAAGTGGAGACTCTACATCCCGCATAATCTTGGATATGGCGAACGCGGTGCCGGAAGTGATATTCCTCCTTTTGCGACATTGATTTTTGATTTGGAGTTGATTAATATTGTTGCTTAAGTATATGCATCAAGAAATATTTCTAAAGCGGTCCAATACTTTCAGGACCGCTTTTTTTGTGTGTTTCGAAATTTTTCAAGATCCGCTTATGTGCATATACTTGCAGCAAAAATGTTAAAAATGGATGTGAATATGAAAATTGCTTACACTAAAATATTTATCATATTTGATAATTTCAATAAAAAAAGTAATTTTGTAATCTAAAATTATTAGTCTAAATTTTAAATATTACTCACCATGAAAACCACAAAAATCTTTTCTGCTTTACTATTATTTTTACCTGTATTTATATTTGGGCAAGAGCTCAACATTAATAAAATTGCAGCAAATTATCTTAAAGATGGCTTAAAGTTATATGATTGTCCTGCTAGAAATAGTTATTGCATATTCACCGTTTCTTTTATGGAGACAAATAGAACAGACTCAGATGGAAATAAAATAATTAATCTAAAAATAATTGAAAAGGAAAATGGTGAGGAGCATTTATATTTTCCAGATTTACCGGAATACCCTTTGCAGTTTTATTATTTCAAAAAATCTGATTGTGCTCCCGAAAATAAACCTAAGTTTGACGACAAAGGAAATCGTATCGGTTGCGATTTTGAATTTGGGACACCATCAATTATTCTGCCTGAAAAAAATACAATCATTAGAAATAAAGGAAATGCATTTAGAACAAAAGCTGCCACAAATAAAGAGTTTTCTGCTTTTGAAGACTTTTTAAGGAAAGATAAAGAAAAAATCAAAAAAGAGATTATTAGATACCTAGATTTCACAGAGAATTGGGTGCAAAAGAAAATAGATAAGGCCAAAACAGACGATTATGCCAAACTCATAACTGAATTTTTCTCAAAAGGTGAAAAATTTTATCTTATTAAGGATAAAGGCTTATATAAATTACCAACATTCGATGAGTTTAAAATAATCCCTGAAAAATCTTCACAGGGCTTAATTACCTCGTTAAAAATACATTTTCCATTTAGTGATGGAAAATTCTATGACAAAGCTGACTTTTATTCAACGATTTCACCCGATAAATCCCTCAACAATCTTTATCGAATAAAAGACGAAAAATTAATGGTCAAAGATGCTATTCTAATTCCATTTGAGGACTTCATTTTTCTTTATACAAAAACAAATAATCGTTCAGCTAATGTAAACACAGCAAACGGCACAGAACTGTACCTGCAAGGCTTCATATCCCGCGAGCTTACACATCCACTTATATCTAAACTAAGCCAAAGCAGTAGGGGATTTGCAGATAGAGAGGGCACTCATACTCACACATCATATGATTTTGGAGTTTCCGAATATGAAGAATGGAAACGTACAAAAACATTATCTACCAAATATGACGAAAATGAAGATATTTTACTTCTTGAGCCATTCATTAAAAAGTATTTTAATGCTTTGATTTACAAAAAGTAAATTTCTTACTAACACCAAAGGAATGAAAAAGGAGCATTAATTTTTTAATGCCCCTTTTTTATTGTAGAAATGTGTGCGGTCCACTTTGGTATTGAAAAAAGCACACAGTTGCTTTGTGAA
>JBIPOO010000275.1:0-5111 GCA_044379045.1 Saprospira sp. | reverse complement strand
TTTGACTGTACTCGTTGTAAATAGGCCAGAATTTTGCCGATTCATCGGACGTGAGCTCGAGTTCCTGTGTAAGAAATGCAGTCCAGAGTGCTTTGATGCGCTCCTGTCTTTCGGCTTTACGTGGGCCTTGTGCATAAACTGAAGATAGCGTGCAAATGGTTAAAAATAAAAGCAGTAGATTTTTCATAATATTGAGTTTTAAATATTTTTAAATAAATTAGTTTGGTTTCTTTTTGCTTTTGAGCAGCGATTGTTCCAAAGCTTTAAATTCTTCATCATCCAATTCCATGAGCAGATCTTCCAGATTACTGTCATCTGCTACATTGTTGAGCAGTTCTTCCTTTTCGGGGTTTTCTGCTGTAGTTTTTGATGGGTCTTGCGGAGTCTGGACTTCCTTTTTTGGAGGAGATAGGCTATCAGAGGGGAAAAGCTGATTTTTTTCGCTGCTGATAAATGCCACATTTTCTATGTCAATACTTTCGGTCAGATCTTCGGTGTCAATTGCATCAATTTCGGCAAGCAGGTATTCGTTCATTTCACGGGTTTCGATTCCCTGTAATTTTTTATCGATATTCAAAGCCATCATTCTATGGTAATCCAAAGGATTGCTGCCTCTGACATACCACAATCCAACAATAATGAGCAGGAGTAGAGAAGCAGCAATGGCCATTACGTAGCCTGGATTCAGTCGCCTGATTTTTTTATCCACATGTTGACTTTCGGAAATTTTCTTTCTAAGTTCCGTTTCAAAATGATCGAAATACCCCGGCGGAGTTATCCCAAGCTGGGCTTCCCTGTTTTTTTTCAAACCCGAGAGCAGGGGCGGTATTTTATCTTCTTCCATATATTTAATTTGACTTGTTCAAAATATAATTTTCAATTTTTTGAGCCGCATGATGATAACTTGCTTTCAATGCCCCTACCGAGGTACCACAAATTTCAGAAATATCCTGATAGCTCAATTCATCGTAGTAGCGTAGCAGAAAAACCTGTTTCTGTTTATCGGGCAACAGTGCAATAGCTTCGCCCAAAAGTTTATCTGCCAAGCTGTTATCGACATAAACATCGGCACTAAGGCTATTCACTTCCGCATTTTCACTATCGTCAATTGCTTCGAGGCGGTTTTTCTGTTTTTTTGCAAGAAAGCTAAGCGATTCATTGGTAGCTATGCGATAGAGCCAGGTGGAGAGTTTCGAATTACGCTGAAAGCCTGCAATGCCTTTAAATACTTTGATAAAGGTTTTTTGCATCACCTCATCGGCATCATCGTGTTGCCCAACCATACCTCTTATATGCCAGTAGAGCCGCTCCTGATAGGTTTTTACCAGCAGCGAAAATCCTCTTTCATAAGTATCTGAAGTAGATAAGAGTGATAGGATTTTATGTTCAGTATCTTCCGACATAATAATTATAATGCTTTGCTTTTGCTGTCTTACAAACCTTTGACTTTGGAAAAATGAAAAGGTTTAATCATAAGTAGTGAATCCATCCAAAAAATATTTTCATTGATATGCGAATCGAGGGTTGAAATTTAATATTTTCCTTGAATTAAATCATTTTAAAAATTTGATAATGTGATATTTAACTTTATTTATCTTATCGAAAACAAGTCACCCTTACAGGGCTTAAAATCTGCTTTTGCCTTTTTTCTAAGAACATATTGCTCCGATGGAGCAAAAATGGCTCCGATAGGAGTCGGATGTTCTTAGAAAAAAATAGATTGATTTAGAAAAAAGCCCCGTAGGTGTGACATGTAATTGTTTTACAGTATTTTACAATAAAAGTTATCTAGTTTTCAACCCTTGATTCGCATTAATAACATATCGTTATTTATGCTCGACTTCATAAATATAAATTATTTTACAATTTAACAAAATTCATTTTTATACGTTTGTAAGCTGTATGTCTTGAATGGGCAACATAAAAAAACTGTTAAATTAGCGTAAATGCGTGGAAATAGCTTGTTTTAACAATTTTCCTTTATAATTTTACTTGTAAATATGCTGCATGATCTGTTCTTCTGCGAAAAATAAATTACTCATTCCCGCTAAAATGCCTAAACTGATGCCCGAATGTTACGAACTACAAATAAAGGGTTATTATGTAGGCGTAGTTTCGGACATCAGAGCCATATCAGAAATTTGGGACAGCATTTCGCCTAAAGACAATATTTTTCTTCAAACGGACTATCTGAGCTGTCTGCAGGAAAATCCCGCAAATCATATGGGATTTCGGTACGCTGTTGTTTTCGAAGGAGAAAGGCCCATCGGGCTTCTGTATATGCAGACCTACTGGATACGGATGGAAGACAGCATCAACAAGGATAAAAGCGAAAAACCGAAAAATTTTCTACAAAGAGCAGGCGGAAGCATCAGGGATTTTTTTGTTAAAAAGGCAGTTTTTAATGTGCTTCTCTGTGGAAATCTGCTGCTAACCGGGAAGCATGGATATTATTTTCTGCCCGGTATTGATGAAAATATTTCAGCAGAAATTGTGAGGCAAACATTCGATCTCACCCAAAGTTTATTAGAAAAAGAACAGGGGAAAAAGATACATATTCATATGTTTAAGGATTATCCCTGCAAAGAAAAGGATGCTGCAATTGGGCCGGTGCTTAAAAAATCATCCTATCACAGTTACACGATACAACCCGCAATGTACATGCGCCTGCCCGAGCGCTGGAAAAATTTCGACGATTATCTGGAAGAAATGCAGTCGAAATATCGAGTAAGGGCTCGCCGTGCCGCAAAAAAAGGAGAAGAACTACAGAAAAGGTCACTCAATCTCTCGGAAATTGAAGCCTTCAATGATGAGATTTATGCTTTGTATAAGGGCATTGCCAGCAATGTCAGTTTCAATGCCTTTACCCTGCACCCCAATTATTTTTTGAATCTAAAAAAATATCTCGGAGATAAGTTTCAGCTCATCGGTTTTTTCCTGGAAGGAAAAATGGTGGCCTTTTGTACCTGTATTTTCAATGGCATGGAGCTCGAGGCTCATTTTTTAGGCTTGGACCACAATGTAAACAGAGAATATCAGGTTTACCTCAATATTTTATACTCGATTATTGATATGGCGATTTACTATCGCATGCATTCCATAAACTTCGCCAGAACAGCGCTGGAAATTAAAAGCTCTGTAGGAGCAGTGCCTTGCGACCTCAGCATTTATCTGCGCCATCGAAACAGAATTTCCAGCTCTGTCATAAAATTTGTTTTCGAAAAACTCACACCTGAAGAAGATTGGCAACCGCGCTCTCCGTTTAAGGATATGGATATTGTGCGGTAGTATAAGGTCATACCTGTTTAATGATGGTTGAAACCATCATTTTTTATAAACACCCCATTCCTTCGGATTGATTTTTCAGCCCCGGGTTAAAACCCAGGTCTCATTCGGTGGATAAAAAAAACTGAGGTTAAAACCATCAGATTTTTCCCTGGCAAATTGTCCCTGCGGGCAGTTTTTTCAGATGGCTTTAGCCTCAGGAAAAACACCCACCAAACGAAACCGATGCTTTAGCTTCGGGATGAAACGATAAAGCCCCGGGTTAAAACCCAGGTCTCATTCGGTAGATGAAAAACTGAGGCTAAAGCCTTTAGTTTTTTCAGATGGCTTTAGCCTCAGAGGGACCAAACGAAACCGATGCTTTAGCTTCGGACGCTACCAGGTTAATCCTGCGTTAAAACTTTTTTAATCCCTTTTGTTAATTTCCGTTTCTTAACGATTATTGGTTTGGATTTTCTAAAAAACACACTAATTATTGATTTGGATTTTATAAAAAATATATCAATTATTGATTTGGATTTTCTAAATATTTTGCCATATTTGTATTTAGATTATTAAAACTCCAGGAATGTACTTAGACAGAAATATTGATAAAACCCTTTTGGAATGGAAACTTGAACCCGAAAGAAAACCCTTATTGCTAAGGGGAGCAAGGCAAATTGGTAAAACATCGACCGTAAGAAAATTTGCAAACCATTTTGACAATTTTATTGAAGTTAATTTTGAAGAATCTCCGACCTATAAAACAGTCTTCAAATCAGGTTTAAATATTGAGGAAATTTGCGAGCAAATCTCCTTAATGTCAAAAAAAGAACTAAAAGCCGGAAAGACACTGCTTTTCCTGGATGAAATACAGTCATGTCCTGAGGCAATAAGTCTTTTGAGATATTTTTACGAAAAAATGCCCGATTTACATGTTATTGCAGCAGGGTCACTTCTTGAATTTGCACTATCTGAACTAAGTGCATTCGGTGTAGGAAGGGTTCGTTCCCTATTTATGTATCCGCTTTCTTTTAGTGAATTTCTTAATGCACTTGGAGAACAGGCTATTTTGAAATATTTGGAAAAAGCTGATTTTGATAAGGCTGTTTCAGCGGCGCTACATCCAAAAATATTGCTGCTGCATAAAAAGTTTATGATTGTAGGTGGAATGCCAGAGGCGGTAAAAGCACTCTCAATCGGAAAATCAATGCTGGAAATTCAAAGGATTCTGGACGATCTGATGATTTCAATGCAGGATGATTTTGTAAAATACAAATCAAGATTTTCAGCTCAAAGATTGGTAGAGGTGTTTAATGTGGTAGTCTTACAAACCGGTAAAAAATTCAGTTACAGTCATAGCAATGCTACCCTCAATTATGGACAAATAAAAGAAGCATTAGAATTATTACGACTGGCTGGTTTGATTTATCCGGTAACACACAGTGCCTGTAATGGCATTCCGCTAGGCGCAGAAATCAATCCAAAGAAAACCAAATATCTGATTTTTGACAGCGGTATTTATCAGAGACTGCTGGGTTTGGATATTGCAGAATTGATGATTAAGGATGATTTTTCAACCATCAATAAAGGAAATATTGCTGAATTAACAGTGGGCTTAGAACTATTAAAATCTGAAGAACCCTTTGTCAGGAAAGACTTATACTACTGGCACAGAGAAGAAAAAAACAGCCAGGCAGAACTTGACTATGTCTATCAATTTGGTCAAAAAATTGTCCCAATAGAAGTGAAATCTGGCACAAAAGGTAGCATGCAAAGCCTTTATCTCTTTTTGGAAGAAAAAAATATTGCTTTTGGTATCAGAATCTCATCAGAAAATTTCGGCA
>JBIPOO010000274.1:0-5119 GCA_044379045.1 Saprospira sp. | reverse complement strand
AATTCTGTGATCAGCTTATGATAAAAAGAAATTACGCCAAAAAATTTTCAGGTTACTTCTCTAGAATCACTATTAAAATTGCATCTTTTACACTATTACAATATATTAACCATTTAAATAACAAGCCATTAAACAGAATAAAACATGCCTTGGCTTTTTAATCGCACAACGGGTATTTATTTATTTAACATGTTTCATTACTGCCATTAATTATTTTTTGATTTGCTTGTTTTTTAATTCAAGAATAATAACTTTATTTAATTAAATAAAATATATGAAAATGAGAATTTTAATGTCTTTAGTATTTTTGATGTCAGGTTTTACATATCAATGCTTTTGTCAAAGTGCTGAAGAATTTTTTAATGAGGGTTATCAACAGGCAAAAGCAGCAAACTATACTACAGCGATTATAACATATACCAAAGCTATAATCAAAAATCCATATGAATGGAAATATTATCAATGTAGAAGTTATGCTTATACAATGACAAAAGACTTGGATAATGCTTTATCTGATATAAATATGGCACTCAAGCTCAAACCTAAATATGAAAATGTAGATTGTTTAGCCTCTAGAGCAAGAATATTTATAGAAATGCGTAAATATGAAACTGCTATTGAAGATTTAAATTATGTTATAGAATATTTCCCTTTTGATTTTCAAACTAAATTTGGATTTATTCACCTTGATCGGGGTAAAGCCTTTTTATATTCAGGTCAAAAGGACAAGGCCTGTCTTGATTTTAATGAATCTCTATCTAGAAAATTGAGTGATGCTCAACAATTTATTACTGATTTTTGCAAATAACTTCATTTTAATAAAATAATAACCCTTAAACACACTTCTGAAGTTACTAAATAAATGAATTAATACTTTTGAGTATACTTTGGTAAAGATGATAATATGGTACCATTTTGATTTATCATTCTGGTTTATAGATATTTAACATAATACTAAAAATGTAGCATTTCGATATGTTAGTCATAACATCCCTGATAAAAAATAAGAAATATGAATTCCATAATAATTTTTCTCTTTCTCATATTTAGCTTTTGCTTAGGTTCTTGTTCTGAATCGTCTTCAAAATATGTTAAAAGTGGTATAAAAAAATATAAGTCAGAAGATTACGAAGCAGCATTAAGTGATTTTAACAAGGCATTAAAGATAAAACCTAAAAATAGTAAGGCTCTAAATTATAGAGGTTTGTGTAAAGGAGAATTAGGTGATAAAGAAGGTGCAATTTTAGATTTTAATTTGGCAATTGAATTAGATCCTGAAAAGGAGGAATACTATAACAACCGTGGTTTCGCAAAATATGAATTAGAAGATTTCGAAGAAGCAATAGTGGATTTTAATAGATCTATAGAAATTAATGATAATGTTGCTATGGTATTTAGAAACAGAGGATTGGCTTACAGTGAGTTAAGAATTTATAAAAAAGCTATTCTAGACTTTACAAGGGCGATTGAACTTGAGCCAGATAATGATTTTAACTATTATTTAAGAGGGATAGCAAAGTTTGACATAGGGGATTTTAAAAGTGCATTGACAGATTATGATCAAGCAATTGTTCTTGAACCTGATGATTTTACATACACAAATAGAGGACTAGCGAAATCTCAGTTAGGTGAATATGAAAGTGCGATTTCAGACTTTAGTATTGCATTAAAGCTTCAACCACAAAACTCATTTACCTATTATCAACGAGCTGTTAACAAGAATTTTCTTGAAGACTATAGAGGAGCTCTAAAAGATCTAGACAGTTCTATTATCATTGATTCGGATGTATTGTATTACTCTGAGCGATGTTATACAAAATATAAATTATCAGATTATGAAGGGGCTTTGATGGACTGCAACTTTGCTTTAGAGATTGATTCATTATTTGGTGAGGCTTATTATTACATGGGTAATTTAAAGCTCAAAATGGGAGATAGGAAAAATGCTTGTTTAGACTGGTCAAGGGCTACAGAATTGAACTATGAGTTTGCAGAGGAACAGATTATTGAGCATTGCAAGTGAAGTTGAATTGTTCAAAAGCACTAAATTCAGAAAAATTCCTAAAATAATAAAGTGTTGTATACATTGGGCCTTCAGAAAAATGCCCCCATGACCCCCATCATTTTTAATCCCCTTCTTTTGTACTAATATTGGGTAAAATTCCCAATATATGTACTGTATACCCTTTAATCAGATTAGAAATTCAGATGTCTCCAAGGTTGGAGGCAAGAACGCCTCTCTGGGCGAAATGACCCGAAAATTAGGCCCTTATGGCATAGAGATTCCCGACGGATTTGCCGTCAGTGCCGATGCATATCGCCTTTTTTTGAGTGAAAATAATCTTGAGGCGGAACTTGATTCGACCTTGAAGAGATTGGACAGCGAGAGCCTCAAAAATTTGGCGGAGATTGGCAGCGCCTGCCGCGCGATACTCGAAAAGGGAAAAATTCCCGATATCATTGGACATGAAATATCAGCAGCATACCGCTTGTTAAGTAATTCGACCTATCCGGTAGCTGTGCGCAGCAGCGCCACTGCCGAAGATCTGCCTACTGCCAGTTTTGCAGGACAGCACGACAGTTTTCTGAATGTGCTTGGCCTGGAGGATATTATCCATGCAGTAAAAAAATGTTATATTTCTCTGTACAATGACCGGGCTATCAAATACCGTATCGATCATGGTTTCGAGCACAAAGAGGTAGCGCTGTCGGTTGGCATACAGCGCATGGTGCGTGCCGATTTGTCAGCTGCCGGCGTGGCATTTACACTCGATCCCGAAAGCGGCAACGACAAGGTAATTTATATCACATCGGCCTGGGGCCTAGCAGAAAATATTGTACAGGGCGCCGTCATTCCCGATGAAATTTATCTCTTCAAAACAGCGCTCGAAAAAGGCAAAAAAAGCATCATTTCCAGAAAAATAGGAGAGAAGGCACAAAAAATGATTTTTTCGGGGAACGGAAATGAAAAAACTACCCTGAATGTGCCCTGCACGATATTCGAGAAACATCATCTGAGTCTGGATGAAAAGGAGCTTGAAATATTGGGAAAGCAATGCCTCGACATCGAAAAGCATTACGGAATGCCTATGGACATCGAGTGGGCCAAAGATGGACCAGATGGTCGGATTTACATCGTGCAGGCCAGGCCCGAAACCGTACATAAAAACATGACATCGCTAAGTATCAAGGAATACCAGCTCAAGAGCGATGCAAAGCCAATCTGCAGAGGCATGGCTGTGGGGAATTCAATCATCTCTGGAACCGTAAGGAAGATTAGTTCCATCGCTGATGCAGAAAAGGTGCAGAAGGGCGATATTATAGTGGCCGAGATGACCAATCCCGACTGGAATGCCATGCTGCGCAAAGCAGTATGCATTGTAACTGATAAGGGAGGACGCACCAGTCATGCCTCCATTATTGCAAGGGAGTTGGGCATCAGTGCTGTGGTAGGTTGCGTTAATGCCACCGACCTCCTCACCGATGGCCAGCTTATAACAGTCTCCTCTGTAGGTGGCAACGATGGATTGGTTTTTGAGGGAAAATTGGATTGGGAAGTAAAAGAGAGTTATCCCGAAGCGATTGCAAAAACAAAGACAGATGCAATGTTTATTCTTGCAAATCCGGATGCTGCCTACCGACTTTCTCAGTACCCGAACAATGGAGTTGGCCTCTTGCGCATGGAATTTATCATCAGCAACAGCATCCGTATTCATCCTATGGCTTTGGTGAAATTTGATGAACTGCCCGATTCGAAGGATAAGGAAACAATAGGGGAAATCAGTGTAAATTATGCGGATAAGCGTAAGTTCTTTATAGAAAAACTCTCCGAAGCTATCGGCACTGTAGCAGCTGCCTTTTATCCCAAAGAAGTGATTGTGCGCATGAGCGATTTCAAAACAAATGAATATGCCCAGCTGCTGGGCGGTAAAATGTTTGAACCTGAGGAGGAAAATCCCATGTTAGGTTTCAGGGGTGCTTCGCGTTATTACGATGAGCGTTACCGCGAGGGCTTTGGACTTGAGTGTGCAGCTATTCGTTATCTGCGCAATGAGATGGGTTTCGACAATATCAAAGTCATGATTCCTTTTTGCAGAACTCCCCAGGAGGGAAAAAAGGTTTTGGAAACCATGAAATCATTCGGGCTCGAACGCGGTATAAAAGGATTGGAGGTGTATGTTATGGCCGAAATTCCTTCGAATATAATCCTTGCCGACGAATTTGCTGAAATATTTGACGGATTCTCCATCGGTTCAAACGACCTTACACAGCTTACTTTGGGTATCGACCGCGATTCGGTAATTATCAGCAAGCTGTTCGATGAAAATAATCCGGCGGTGAAGTATATGCTTTCGGCAGTTATAAAAGCGGCAAATAATGCCAAAAAGAAAATTGGACTTTGCGGACAGGCGGCAAGTGATTATCCCGAATTTACCCGTTTTCTGGTAGAGCAGGGGATAGATTCTATTTCATTTAGTCCCGATTCAATCCTAAAGGGCATCAAAAATATTGCAGCAGCTGAAGATAAAAAAATCTGATGCACCGATTGCATCCTCGATAACTTCCTCGATTGCTGCTATCGGGAGGGGGTATACTCAGATTTTTCATTTACAATAAAATTCATGAGTGTACTCCGCTTAAAATTTTATTGACAGTTTTGAGCGCTTATGAAGATTTTAAGCTCTTTACACTTAAAATCATTGAGAAAGTTAACGCATAAGCAATTCCTTTCGCCAGCTTTTAAAATGGCTCCATAGCATACTTCGCCAAAAACGTTTTCAATTTTGCCACTGCAAGGGCCCGATGGCTCATTTTGTTTTTTTCTTCGAGACTCATTTCTGCGTATGTCCTGTCATAGCCATCAGGTATAAAAATCGGATCATAGCCAAAGCCATCGTTGCCTCTTTTTACCTCGCTGATGGTACCATAAACAATGCCTTCCATAAGGTATTCGTTGCTGTTCATTTTTAGGGCAATAACAGTTTTGAAACGGGCTTTACGATTACTTATTCCCTGCATTTCGCGCAATACCTTATCCATGTTTGCATTTGCATCCCTGTTTTCGCCTGCATAATGAGCAGTTATGACGCCCGGAGCACCGTCGAGTGCATCGATCTCG
>JBIPOO010000273.1:0-5122 GCA_044379045.1 Saprospira sp. | reverse complement strand
CTCATCAGCCATATTTATCACCTGTATAATAGAAAAGATGAAAGCATTGTTTTGTCAATGATTGGCCCAGATGAATGGGGATTTTCAGGGCATAAATTCCAAAAATTTCTTGCAACTGTTAAATTGCTTGCAGATCATACCTGGGAAATTTTGGCAGAAAACAATGATTAATTTGAAAATCAGGGAATTTGAAAATTTGAATGCTTTAAAAAAGTTAAAGAACATTGACATTAACTTGTTTCAATTTTAAAAATAGATGAGCGTAGGTAAAGAAACTTCGTTTAAAGAGTTCTCTCGTCTGAGGAACGAGATCGGTTCTTAATACCTGATTCTTGATACAAAATTTCGTCCAGTGTCTTATAGTCTCAAGTCTAATTATCATCTCTTCCTCACCCACATCATTCCATCTCTCAACGGCAGCAATAGATTTTCGACCCTGTCATCCTGTTGAATCCGTTGATTTAATTCGTGAATTGCCTTTGTTTTTTTATCTCTGATTGGTTCTTCGCAAACTTTGCCACTCCACAATACATTATCTATGAGCATAATGCCGCCTTTTTTTAGTTTGGGAAGGCATTTTTCATAATACAGCGGATAATTGCTTTTGTCGGCATCGATGAAAATGAGATCAAAGATGATATCAAAATGGTTAATGAGTTCCACTCCGTTGCCGATTTGCATGCTTATTTTTTCCTCTAATCCGGCTTTTTTAAAAAAATCCGTCACGGGCGCTTTTAATTCTTCGTTTGCTTCAAGTGTGTATAAATGGCCTCCGTTCTGAAGTCCCTGTGCCAGACAGACGGCCGAATAACCTGTGAAAGTTCCAATTTCGAGGATATTTTTAGGCTGAATCATTTTGCTCATCATCGCAAGGTACTGCCCCTGCAGATATCCCGATAGCATTTGGGGCATCAGTACATTCAGATTAGTAAATCTGTCAATTTCATTCAGGACATCGTTCTCGAAAACCTTTGAATGTAATTCACAGTATTTGTGAAGCGTCTTATCAATCAATTCCATTTTTTACACCTTGGTTATTAAAATATTTGTTAATAATAGCTAAAAATTTGAATTTCTTTGCTAAAATCTGTATTTTCGTCAAGCAAAAATATAAAATCAATTATAAACCATTTACTGTTATGCGCGACAAATATGCTGTGTTAATGACAAAAGGAAAAGAGCATTATCAGGAAGACGATGTACTTACACTAGATCCAACTAAAGATGAGTTTAAGCTTGTTGTCCATAATGACAATCACAATACGTTTGATTGGGTTATAGAGTGTTTTGTCAAGGTGCTGAAACATTCAACAGTTCAGGCAGAACAGCTTAGTTATATTATCCATTTCAAAGGAAAGGCTACTGTAAAATCGGGTACCAAAAAGGAGCTGAAACCTTTTAAGGATGCTTTGGTTGACAAAGGTTTGTCCGCGGTGATAGAGGATTAAAAATCATTACTTTTTCTCTTTAAATCCCCCTTTTTATCGGGGATTTTTTTTGAATATCAATCTGTGCACATTTTAAGTAAAGAACTCATATTCCCGCATCCCACAAAGACCGACCGTCGCGGATGTCTTGCCTACGGAGGCGACTTAAGTACAGAAAGATTACTGCTTGCCTACCGCAGTGGCATATTTCCCTGGTTCAATGAAGGGGAACCGATAAGTTGGTTTTCTCCCGATCCCAGAATGGTACTTTTCCCTCATGACCTTTATGTTTCGAAAAGCATGAAACAGGTTTTAGAAAGGGGCTATTTTCAAATTACCTATAATACAGCTTTCGAGGCAGTGATGCAGAACTGTTCCAAAATTAAAAGAGACGGTCAGTTTGGCACCTGGATAACCAATGATATGATTACTGCCTATGTCAAACTACATGAGCTTGGCTATGCGCATTCAGTCGAGGCCTGGCAAAATGGCGAATTGGTCGGCGGGCTTTATGGAATTGCTTTGGGTAAATGCTTTTTTGGTGAATCAATGTTTGCCAAGGTAAGCAACGCGTCTAAAGCAGCTTTTATTAGTTTTGTTAAAAAATTGGAATCACTAGGATTTTGGCTCATCGACTGTCAGATGTACACCGAACACCTTGCAAGTTTGGGTGCAGATTTGATTCCAAGGAATATTTTCCTTCAGTATTTGGAACAAAACAGCAAGGAAGAAGAAAAACTACTCCTTTAATAAATAAACGCTTAATACAAAAAAATGGATCTGCTCAGCAAAAAAATTGTAATGGCCAAAGACATTGGTGTGCATGGGAACCTTTTCGGAGGAATTTTAATGGCTTGGTTAGATGAAGCTGCTGCAGCACTTGCAACCGAATATTGCAGAACACCCAATATGCTTACCGTAAGAATAGGGGAGCTCGTCTTCAAGAAACCCTTAAAAGCCGGACATCACCTTAGGATTTATGGAGAGGTTACTAATGTAGGCAATACAAGTATTTCGATCAGTCTTGAAGCCAGAAGATATAATTTGTATAGTGGAGACGAAGTTGTT
The DNA here is from genome assembly GCA_044379045.1 of Saprospira sp. Lineage (GTDB taxonomy): Bacteria > Bacteroidota > Bacteroidia > Chitinophagales > Saprospiraceae > Saprospira. The sequence continues at coordinate 2,627 of JBIPOO010000273.1, read as the reverse complement.
GTTTGTAACACCAATTCAACCTTTGTTCGTATTGATGATGACGGACAATCTACACCCATAGACGATAGTATCCGCGCCAACTTCATAGCTAGATTAAAAAATAACGCTTAAAAGGTAAATATGAATATATATTCATATATTTACATTAAATTATTAAGTGTTTATTTAGTTTAATACTGTTTGTTTTAATGAAAATTCTTTTATCTCAGTCTCTTTTGACATATTTGTCAAAGCCTTGGCCTTGGTATGTATCCGGTGCGCTAATTGCATTTGTAATGGTTTTGCTGTTGTTTTCCGGTAAAAATTTTGGAGTTTCGGCAACTATGCGAGCCGGTTGTTCGGCATTGGGTGCAGGTAAAATTAATGACTTTTTCCATTTTGATTGGAAAAAGGCTCAGGGTTGGAATCTGCTATTTATAGTTGGTGCTATGCTAGGTGGCTGGATAGCTACAACCTGGTTTAATGATACAGAAACGATTCAAATCGGACCTAGAACCGCTGCCCATATTCAATCTATCGGTTTGAGTCTGCCCGAGGCATCGAAAGAAGTAGCTTCAGGCTTTTTACCGCTTGAATTTACAAAGCCCGAATTTATTTTTTCGCTTAAGGGTATCTTTCTTTTGGTTTTAGGCGGATTTTTTGTTGGCTTTGGTACAAGATATGCGGGCGGTTGTACCTCTGGACATGCTATATCGGGGCTTTCCGATCTGCAGTTGCCCTCTCTGATAGCTGTAATTGGCTTTTTTATAGGAGGATTAGTCATGACATATTTCTTAATGCCTTTGTTTTTATAAACAATTTTTTCTTCCCTCGTGTGAGTGAATTAGAAAATTCACAAATATTAAAATCTTCAAATTAGTTTCGCTTTGCGGAGCTTTGGTTCACGGAACTTCGTTTCTCAAATTGTATATTATGTTTTCAGTTATAATAAAAGCTTCAAAGTTTATCCTGATTGGCGTGTTGTTCGGTATTATCATGACCAAGGCTGAGGTAATTTCATGGTACCGCATACAAGAAATGTTTCTGTTTGAGAACTTTCACATGTATGGAGTAATAGGAACAGCAGTTTTTCTGGGTCTAATATCCGTACAGCTTATTAAGCGCTTCAAAGCTAAAGATGTAGATGGGAAGGAAATTAAGTTCGTGCCTAAGGCCTTCAGTATTTCCCGTTATCTATTTGGGGGCACAATTTTTGGTTTTGGATGGGCAATGACAGGCGCCTGTCCAGGACCAATGTACACCCTTGTAGGGCACGGATATTGGTCAATGCTAATCGTAATTGCAGCCGCTTTGTTGGGAACCTTTGTTTATGGAATCATCAGAAAGAAGCTCCCACACTAAGTAAATATGTCAAGTCAGATAAATTATTGTTATAAAGGTTAAAAAGAAAAGAGGCTGTTCAACAAAAAATGAACAACCTCTTTTTCTTTTATATGGACTTCTTTATCAGATAAAAGTCAGTATAATCGACATCGGTACCCTCTAGTTTTTTTCTTTCTTCCATTTCGATCATTGTCTTTGGAGGGGGAACAATCGCTTTTTCTCCGGGCACCCAATTTACTGGCAGCGCACATTTCATTGTCTCAGCTGTTTGCAGTGCAATGAGAACCCTTTTTATTTCTTCCATGTTTCTACCGATGTTCAAGGGATAGTACATAATAAGTTTAATGGTAGCTTCGGGGTCAATAAAAAACACAGCTCTTACAGCAGAGGTGCTACTTGCCCCTGGATGTAGCATGCCATATTTCATAGATACGCTCATATCAAGATCGGCAATAATCGGAAAGTTAATAACACACCGGTTTTTTCCTGAACATTGTTAACCCATGCTAAATGGGAGTGTATACTGTCAATGCTCAAACCAAGCAACTTTGTATTGTGTTTATCAAAAAAATCTTTATTCAAGGCAAAGGCACTCATTTCTGTCGTACAAACCGGAGTAAAATCGGCAGGATGTAAAAAAAGCACTACCCAGTTTCCTTTGTTATAATCTGAGAATTGCAAGTTTCCAAAAGTAGTAACCGCTTTGAAGTCGGGAGCCTTTTCGCCAATTTTTGGCATGCTGATAAAATTACTATCTGTTTCCATTTCTTTCTTGTTTTGTGTACTAAAATATGTCAATGTAAAAATAGTCGATAGAAAATATTAAATTACTGACATCCGTCACTTAGTAGTGATTTTACTGTTTTATGAGTCCCAGGCACTTAATAAAAAAGGAACTCGTAGAAAAGTTAATGAGAAAAGGGACTGTTCGAAAACGAACAGCCCCTTTGAAATATCCTCATTCAAGCGTTGAAAGCATTATTTACATTTGCTCAGTTGAATTTCTTTAAAGTCTTTTACCTTTTTCAAAGCTTTTTTACGAAGTACGTATACTTTCTTTTTTGCTTTGTAAGTAAGTTCACCCAAAGTAACTTCACCGTAAGTTTTTGATTTCTTAGTTTCGTTTTTGACAAAAACAACTAAAGATTTCATTTCATTAGCATCACGAAGCATGTATTCTTTCGGACGAACTTTACCTTTTACAGTTTTGTTTTTGGCTTTATAAACATAGTTTGAACTCTTGTCACCAACAAAAACAGTTGAATTTTTGATTACACGTGTTTTGAGCGTGTAAGTTTCAGTAG
>JBIPOO010000272.1:0-5148 GCA_044379045.1 Saprospira sp. | reverse complement strand
TACATCTATTATGTCATCATCTAATTTGCTGGCAGCTAATTCTAATATCTTTATTTTAATAAATGGTTCACCGATTATCTCTATTAAGGGCTTGTATCTTTTTTCAAAATCATCTCTACTTATTTTGTTAATTGGCTTTAATTCCTGAATAAGATCATCAATTTTTTTTCGAGCAAATTCCCCCATGAATCCCTTGTTCATAAAAAAATCATACCTCAGAAGATCATGAATGTTTGATCCAAATGTTTTATCTTCTTCAATGTATTTCATTGGTTTCCCATCAACAAGTTTTAAAACAAAAGCATTCGGAATGTCAGATAAGATATAAGGAGAATGGGTTAGAAAAGTAATATTTAATCCTTTAATATACCTTAAATTTTCAGGATTGATTTTACTAATATAATCCAATAAATCAGCAATAAATGTTCTTTGCCATTCCGGATGATAATATAGTTCAATTTCATCAAGTACAATATTAATATATTTATAGTGAATAAGGTTGTCTGAACTTTTTTGTTTTTCTTCTCTATATTGCTCAACTGAATTTAGATTTATAAGGTGATAAACAATTGAACTGATACTATGAATTTTTTGCTTTTCACCTGAACTTAGGGAGCTGAAGGGAGAGCCGTCTTTTGGTATTATATTCACATAAAAATAAGAAGGTGGTGACATCATGAAAGTACTTACAAAAAATGGTTCAACTTTTCGAATGTCATCTATGCCTTTTGAAAATTCTTCAATGTCAATAATGAATGATTTTGTTAAATTTAAATTAGGGAGTAATTTTTTATAATATTTTAGATAAAGAATGGCACCCTTAACTTTATATACAGTATGACTGTCACTTTCATAAATCCTTTTAATGAATTTATCTAGATACTTAATTGCAGGCATTTCAGAATTATGGTCTTTGTACTTTCTAAACATTTTATAATAGACCATCTTTTTTAACTTGTTGTGAATGTACTTAAGTGTTGTGTTAATGAATAGGTCATTTTCAAGCTGCTCTTGGTCTAAATAAAAATTAAAATACTTTTTAAATGCAGAAATCAGTATTTTCCTGTCTTTTGGATTTACAGGTTCATTAAGATTGTCATATGGATCTGGGTTGAAAGTAATTTCTAATGATTTGGCAATTTTATTATTGGCGATATTTCGTAAACTGCTTTCTAAATTTAAATCTTTAACTGGCTCAAGTAAATTTGCTATTAACCTTCTTGTAAGTAAATAATTTTCTTTATTAATATCTATGTTCCCTTCTTTCCTCATTGGATTTAATACGATAGGGGTTTGATAGCCATCATTTTTGTGAAACAACGGGATTATCCAATCTCCAATTTCATTAGAGTTTAAAGCATAATGAGAATAATTAACAACAATTGTATAAAAGAAATCTTGTAAATCATTAATGTTTTTAATTTCCTCCTCATCATTATTCTCTAAATAACTATTTTCATGTTTAATATAGCTTCTCCTATATACTTTTCCATTCTTGAAATATAATTTGATTATAGTGTCTTTACTTATGGAATAGAGCATTTCAATATCTAGAAAAATAAAGGGCTTTTTTTTCTTCCCTTTTTCATCTTCTAAAAGTTTCAGTCTGCTTCCTATATTATAGTTTGCCAAATATAACAATTCAATCAAAGTACTTTTTCCGGATCCATTTCCTCCAACAATAGCATTTATATTTATGGGAATTTTATTTATTGAAGTTTCCAATTGATATAAATCTACATCATTATCCGGGAGGTATTCAATTTCTGAAAAATTGTTATTTGGAAAATTGAACTCATTTCTAAATTTGTAAATTTGTGAGCGCTCCAAATTCTTCAGAGCATCAATTTTTATCTCTGAGTTCAAAGTCGATTCTTTATTCTGGTCCATTAAACCAGTTCTAATTGCAATTATCTTGAAATTATCGCTATTATACATCTGTTGTAATTTTATTCGATTAAATGTTTTATTACCCCTGTCCAAACAACCCCCCATAATCCTCATCCGATTCATTCACTTCCGAAGCATCTGTTTTGGGTTTTTTCTTTGAAGCGGTTTTCTTCTTATCCCATAACCCTGCCTCTACTTCCTCCTCATGAATCTTATGATTCAGTTCCAGCAGGCGCTTCAGGATTTCTTTTCTTGCATCCGGGTGAATGGTATAGCGGATGCGGTCATTTTCCGGGAGATAATCCACTTCATAAAAATCATGGCGGAGTGCTATATCTGTCCATCCGTAAGCTTCCAATACCGCCTCATCCATCTGTACATGCAGTTCCCTTAGTTTTAGGATGCCGGCTATAGCTTCCTGAAAGGAAATTGTCCCTGCCGTTTTTTCCAAATGCTTTTGCAGGGCGGCTACCTGTTTATCCTTTTCATTCACAGCCTCTGCTGTAATGCCATTGCTGTGAAATAAATTATAGGTTTTGGTAAGCCCCAATTGTATGCCTAGCATAAGTTGGCGGCGCTGTTCGTGGTAGGCTTCGCCTATGGAGTCTAATTTATTTTCTTCTCCTAGTGGAAAAGGGAATGTCTCAAAAACTTCAACCGGAGAGTAATTCAATATCCCTCCGAAATCTCCACAAAATATTCCAACCCAGAGCTCATGAATATTGCTATTTAATATTGAATATTCGACGAAGCTTTCAAATGGAAAAATAATCATTTTCTGATCGTAAACATACCCATTAGGTACAAATTCGAAAACGTTGTGCTTGCTTGCCTGTGTCCTTACTAAAACTCTCGAGTTTTGTTTAATTGATTCATAAAGACCCACTCTCCTTTCGGCATATATCCACCACTTTCTCTTATACTGTTCCCTATTCACTTTAGTTCTAATCGGATACACGTTTTGTTCAATCCATTTGAAGGGTTCAATCATTTTTTTTGCTTCATGAATTTCCAAATCACCAAAGTCAATTACAAACCTGCTCGGTAGAAAAGAAGGGTCATTGTTTAAATCGCTACCATTGATATATTTTTTTATTATAGTTGGGTATTTTATACTCCATTCATCTGCCTGTTGTGGAGTAATAATGAATCCGTCTCCATATAAATAAGAACCAACAAAACTCTTGCCTGAGTTCGATTGAATTACATATTTCTCCAATTCATTGCCTATGTCTAAAAAAAAAGAGTTAATATTTTTTACTTTTTTGCCATTTAATTCCGGAATTATTTCTTTTTTAATTTTGCTAATGCCAAATAGTGTTACCACAGTAATTGCTTGCCCAGGCCATTTTATACTTTTATTTGCGAATATGATTTGGGCTTTGTCCATAATTAGCTTCTTCAACCCGCTTTCTCGGGTATCTCCTTGAGAAATACTATTTGTGGTTATTAATGTAAGAAATCCCTTATTGCTCAAGATCGCATATACTCTTAATAAAAAGTACGCTGCTAAATCCGTAATTCCTTTTGATTTGAAATAATCTCTAATATTATCATGATATCTTTCAGTGTAATTTTCTGTAATTTTCTGAGCCCCTAAATATGGCGGATTCCCCAACACACAATCAAATCCACCCTCACTAAACACTTCCGGGAACTCTATAAACCAGTGGAAAATTTTTTGTTCCAAAGCAACAGCTATGGCTTTGGCAACCTTTTCATTTTGCCTGCTTTTATAACCGTTCAAAATCAGCCGGTACTCTGCATCGGTTATCAATTTATCCTTATTGGCATTCGTTTTAGGTATAAAGAATTGGGCTACCTGTGTATCTGCCATTTCTTTTAAAAATCGAAGCCCTTTATTGGCTACAAAATTATTATAAGCCTTTGCTTTTCGTTCAATATCTTCCGGAGTACTTTCGGGTAATTGATTGAAAGCTTTGTACTCTACGATTGTTTCCTGCACGGTATCGTCCAACTGTGTTGCTGTTGTCAACTGAAGCCCTGCTTTAGCCACCTCTGCTTTTTTTCTTTCTTCTTTGTTTCTTTTTGCAAAGGCCGAAGCAATGATTTTATCATCAGTTGCCAGGGTTTTAAAAGCCTCATCGGCAATACCCTTATCCAGCTCGCTGCGCTGTGCCAAACCCACAATGGCATCGCCGCATTTGATATGATGATCCAAAAAGTTGAGGGGCTCACCCGGATTGTATGCCTCGAGCCAAAGGGCAATTTTGCAGAGCTCCACCGCCAGCGGGTTTTTATCTACTCCATAAATACAATTCTTAATCACCGCTTTCATGGCCTTGCGCATATAAGCTGGGGAGGGCTGTTCTACCTTTTCTTTGCTGCCGCTTTCACGGGTTTCTACCAAACAGGCCAGTTCATGCGCGATCCGCCTCGATGCACTCAGGAGGATATGACCGCTGCCGCAGGCAACATCGGCCACTTTCAGGGAAAGTAAGGCCTGCTCGGGATTTTTTTCTTTGAGTTTGTCTTCTATCAGGTAATCCAGTGAATGTTTTATCAGGGGCTGTACCAGTTCCTCGGGGGTATAGTGGCTGCCGCTTTTCCCACGTTCATTGCTTTCGTCAAAATTGCAGCTGTACAGATCGCTGCCTTCAATTTTTTTGATGACTAGTTTTAATTCCAACAGGCCCTCATAAACCGATCCGAATTCTTCCACATCCAGACCGCCGTAGTTTACGGCAATCAGCACCCCGTTTTCATTTTCAAAATAACTCAGTGACCTGATGATATTCAGCAGGACCGCATTGCTCAGCTGACATTGGTGCAGGTCGTAGCCGTTGCCGCCGATTGCATGATAGCCGAATAAATCGCCCTGCAGGGCCATGATGCCCATTTTTTGCCCAATTTCTTTTTTCTCAAACAGAGAAAAGCTGCTGATGAGCCCCTGCCACAAATCATAGTGCCTGCCGGAATCCGGCGGCAATAACTTTTTAGCCAGCTTTCGCAAACGGAGTAGGCTGTAATGATTGAAGTAAATCTGATTGAAACGTTTGGTTTCCGGCGTTTTGCTGTCGGCATATACCAGGTTGCGTTCCTCAATGACAAACAAAAAGAGCAGACGGTAAATGATGCGCAGCTGATGATGATAATATTCATCGGGAGAAAATCTGTCGAATTCAACAGCTTTTCTTAATGCTGTATTGTTGGGATGATTTATAAATCCGTTGGCCAGGCTCCTGATCGTTTCTTTTACGGCAGAGCCCAGCTTGTTTCGGATGGTACTGCCTGCTT
>JBIPOO010000064.1:0-17374 GCA_044379045.1 Saprospira sp. | reverse complement strand
TGATGAATGGTTTTTTGGCTCAAGTAGAATTTGAAAATAGTCAATTGACAAAAAAAAGATATACTATGGCTGCATTGTGAAAGCTAAAGGAACAGAAACAATGGCCGGGCTGTCCGAAGGTCAAGATTGGCAAAAATAAAAAGCGTAATAAACAGCGCATAAATTGTTGTTTTGCTGCTTAGATACGGAAAGAGGGGAAAGGGTTGTGTTGGGTAGGAAAGTATTGTTGAGCAGCTTGTATCGGGAATGATTACTTTAGGCATTTTTTAGGTACCTAGGCAAATCCTTAGAAAGTTTGTTAAATATTTATGCAGTATACTTGCAAACCGGGAGGGTAGGCTTTTATTTGTTTTTTTTGCTAATATTATATTCAAATCTTGCAACCTTGAGATTCCATAATCTAAGTGTTTGATTTGCTTTTAAATTTCCATTCTCTTGATTTACAATTAGTTCATCTGTAAAGGACTTTAGGTATTGACTCCAAAAATTTCCTTTTGCATCGTTCAAGAGAAAATAAAAACCGGCATCACCAAATTTCTTTCCGGATGAATCCAATATAAGTTCGTTATTTAGGCCAACTGAGGGTTTTAAAATAACGGTTGCACTACCTTTTGGTAATGGAAAAATAGCTTTTATGCATGTAATTCCCGATGGTAGCATACATGTCATGTATATGCCGGAATAAATTACTTTATTTGTTGATTCAAATTTTCTCAACCAGATCTTATATTTTACTTCATTGCTTTCTTTTGAAATGAGTTCAATTATCTCACTACTTAGTTTCTCAGATTTACTGATGTTTTGAGTTGGAATATTTAATTGGTTAATTCGTTGACTGAATAATTTATTAACTAGATAGCCAAAAATTTTAAAAAACGGATTCCACTTTACATTGAAATGCAGGTTGTGTTCTGCTGTTTTTTCATAAAAATCAATTACTTCGGGAGATAGGCGACTCATCTCCTTATCAGATAAATTTAAGGCCGAAATGGATGCTAACAATCCTTTGGAATCGTTATTTCTAATTATTGATAAATTTTCTTTTTCTGCCAATTGATGAATAAATGTTTCACCGATTCCATTCAATTCTCCAAATGGCCCCATTAACCACTGGTATTCAGAAGGATCAATTTTTCTGCCCCAAAGAATGACCCATTGTTGTGTAAACCAATCTTGAAATTTTTGCTTCCGATATGCTAATTTCATGCTTCAGTATTAGCCGGGACATAATTCGATTCCTTTTTCCAGATTCCATGCTCAGATAATGGTATAAATCGTAAGGTGGTAAATTCAAAGTGAAAGTCTTTTCTATCGCGTTCTTTCATCGCGTTTATATGTCTTTTTGGTTGCGGCATTTTACTATGTCCATGAACCATATCCGTCATTGCCTTTTGTGTTTTCCAAATAGAAAAAGTAGAAATAATGTTTGGGTAGCGAATAGAAGCTAATGACAGGGTAGTTCCACTATCGTCTCTTACTTGTTTTTCCACAGGTCTTCCCCAACTTAGAAATCTAGGAATTTGAGTGTACTTCATTCGCGCTATGGTGACTGCAACTACAGGATTATTTTCATTGTATGCCTCTGATTCCAGTTTTGGAATTTGAAATCCGGAAATGCATCCCCATTGTCTTATAAATGCCAATCTAACATGCCAGCCTTTGGCTAATTGCCTGCCTTTGGAATTTGATATTAAAAAATCATTCAGGAAATTTTCATTTTCCCATTGAGCAAAAACTACAATTTCCCGGTTGAAAATTCTTGACCAGGAAAATATGGACGAACCTAATACCATTGCAGACATGGTTTCTGCATGAATCAACCCTGTAATTTTTTTTGATTTAATTGGGAAAAACAAGATGCTGAGCGCAGCTGCGAATGGTAATTTTACAAGATGATAGGAATAAATACTCATTTTTGCTCAGTCAATTTGGAGACGCTTTGTGTAAATTACCTTTAAGTCTTTTAGCTGCCAACTGTTGTGTACAAAGAAAACAATAATTGACGAATTAGTCAAAAATTACTTATGCAAAACAATTTTTGAATTAAAATTAAGAGGGAAATGACTTGTGTGCGCTAGATTTTAAAATTAGCTATCACTATAAGTATCGGGATGGAAATAAAAAGATGATTTCTTGTTTGTTATGAAAAAAAAGAGGACAGAAGTGACCGAAGTCCTCTTTTTAAATTACGAGCATCTTTATATTTCTACCAGGTAATAACAATTCAACAGAAATTTAGATGTATTTTTTATGTCGCGTTCAACTTAATCTTCGCTAGTGTAAATTCTAATTCCAGTTATCTTTTTTCCTTAAATGCTGCAATTTCTTTTCAACTAGCTCCACAAATCTCTTCTAATTGTCTTATCGGAAATTTATCGGAAAAAATTAGGCATTATCGGAAATTTATCGGAAAAACATACTTTGTTGATTTTCTATCACCCTGCTTAATAAGTAAATTCTTTTTAACTAGTTCGGATAAATCATAACGGGCTGTTTGGTCAGTAATCGAATATTTTTTTATATCTACAGATTTACTCTTTTTCTGTTGTGATTACGATGTTATGGGTTTTACTAAGAGATATAACGTTTTGCAGCTACAAGAAGGTCGGGACTTTTATCAAAAATGTTCTTTAGGAGGACTGAATTTTCAGCTAACACAAAACTGTCTGCGGAGCATGAAACCCTGCCTATTGCAAATGTGCTGATGTAGGCAGTCATATTTTCTTGTCCACAATTTTATTTTCAGAAAAAAACCTATGATATTCATGGTTGTTCAGATTAATTATAAACAAATAGTCCTTACATCTAGTTAAACCTGTATAAACTAGTTCGTCTGAAAATTCAAGTGGTTTTGATCCTTTATTATCAATGTGCACAAAATCTTCCTTAGTTTTCAAATTGTCTTCAATTACCAAAAAAAGCACTGGGCTTTCCCACCCCTTAAATGAATGTATAGTTGATAATTTAAACGTACCTCTATTCATCCAAAAATTTGCTTTTCTATTTTTCCTCACTTTTTCTATTTCTTTATTTTTTTCATAGCCGCTATAAGCCTCAGGACATAACTGTTTAAATTCATCTTGGGTTTCAAACATGATGTTAGTTTTTTCCTTACTTTGTTTAATTAAATCTTCGTTTAAACCTCGCAACATTTTTATTCTTGAGGAAAGTATTGTAACATCATTTGAATTAAAATTATGCTTTATTATCTGATCATAAATGTATTTTGAAATATCTTCATCTCTCGACAAACTTAGGAAATGATATTCAATTATCGGTTCATCAAATAGCATTGGTTTATAAGTAGTATCAATTTTGTTTTCTAAATCATATTTGTTACTGAAAAATGCCTTTTGAAAGTCTGAAGCAAGCGAAGCAATTTTGTTTGATAACCTGTAGCTGATATTTAGTCGCTTATCCCAAGCTCCAACAGCAACAGGTATAATTGGCATTTTATTAACGTCTAAATCTCTTGAATAAATATTTTGTTTCTCATCAGCAAACACAACTATTTCTGTATTTTCATTTGTAAAATATTCTTTAATTATCCTAATCCAATTTTCTTTATAATCTTGTGTTTCATCAATAAGAATAGCATCATATTTTGGCAACTTGTCCTTATGTTCTTTGAATAACTCCAAATTTGAATAAACTTTCTCATCAAATAATTCTTCAATTACATTTGTGTATTGAGTTTTGCCGTTTTCATCAGTATCTAAAAAGTCAAAACCAATGCCTACATTATTCATATTTGAATTAATAAAGTCATGATAATTACAAATATGAAAATAGCCCCAAGAGAATTCATCTCTAATTGAACTTATTCTATCATGAATATAATTTCTAAGAGTTATATTATAGGTAAGTATAAGGATAATGCCTTGAGTTCTTTTGTGTGCATTTACAGCCCTCTTTGCTAATACCAACGATTTTCCGGAACCTGCAACTCCCTTTATTCTTTTTTTTGCATTTTCCACACTAATAGCTAACTCCTCTTGGATTGGTGATAATTTAATTTCTATCCCCTGTTCAATAGTGTGTATTGAGGGTTTTAATATTCGAGCAAAACTATTATAAAGCTCTTCAGGAAAAAATTTTGTTTTTCTACTGATCCAAGTAAGTTGAAAAATTTTTTCAAATTTACTTTTTGTTAATGAGTCTTTTCCTAGTATTAATGAATAATTGTTTCTTTCTGTTTTACAATGTATGCATTTATTATCTTGCCATTCTTTCTGAAGTATATATTTTTTACAAATTTTGCAATAGTCGTCATAGACTTTGAAGTTTTTGTCTAAGAATGTCTTGTATTTGTAGGTTGGTGATTTGCCATAACAGATTTGATTTGCCTCTTCTTCGTTATGACAATGAAAATAAACAGCACAAGTAACAATGTACCAATACTTGAAATCTTTCAATTTATACTCTAATAGAGATTCAATATGTAAGTTGTATAAATTCTCCTTGTATTTTAATACTTGGTTAAAAGGTGATTTATTATTGATAGCACCATTTGCTTTTACAATCCACTTTCCGTCAGAATTTACATTGTAGTTATATAAGTCCCAATCCTTAACTTCAAAAACTATAAGCCCTCCGTCTTTACGCATCAAAATAATATCTGGCAAATCTCCATTTAGAAATGATTGATAAAAAATTTCATACTCTTCGTTGAAGTTATTTAGTAAAAAAGATAAGAGTTTTCTTTCGCCCTCTGTTGGTTCGGGTTTTCTTTTCTTTATTATTTCAACATCAGGATAAAGTTTTGCTTTTGCCATTTAATTTTTAGCTTGTCTTACAGTGTGGTTTTCAATGATTGGCTATAACAGCTGTGTTTGCGCAACTCCCACTAAAACTTGCGCAAATATTCCATATAGTAGCAAGGTAAAAGAGTTTAATAAATTCGCAATCCACAGCTATAAATCCACAAAAACAAATGTAGGGTATTGCAATTTTATATCCTAATTATCCAAGGGTGATTTTATATTTTCCATCCCTTTGGTGCTGATCTGTGTGTAGGTTTCGGTTGTTTTGAACTTGAATGCCCAAGTAAAGATTGCGGTTCCATTTTTCAATAAATGTATGTCTAAAGAATGCCGCAGGCTGTGGATGCTTCCTTTTTTCAAAATCCCGGTCTTTTTACAAAAAGAAAAGCCCTTAGTGAGTCCATTGCTTAATCTTATTTCTATTATTCAAGCAAACAGTTGCCGACCAATTCGGCCAAGCTATCGTTACGATACCTATCGGAATGAAAATTTGAAGATAAATCTGAACAAGATTAGTATGTAAAAACAAAAAAGAGGACCGGAGTCCTCTGTATATCTTTAAAATTTATTATCGATAAGATCATAGTTGTCCGGAAGGTTGCGTTCAATAAATCCGAATCCCAATCCGATAATCCGATAGTTATCGGATTCGGATTATCGGATTATCGGGTTCATTGTTTGTGCTACGCACGCAACGAAGCTCTAGCTGTTATGGGCTTGTATTACTGTTTAATTACTTTAAATACTTGTTTCGTTTCTAAATTCAACAAATATATTCCTCTTTCTAAATTATTTAACTCGATGATTGTGTTTTCAGAAGTTATTTTTCCATACAAGACTACTTTACCTAAATTGTCAATTAAGGTATAAGCAGTTCCAATAAGTCTGTAATCTACTTTTAAATTGATTAGATTTGAAGTTGGATTCGGAAAAAGAGAAATTGCATTTTTTACATCAAAATCAGAAATGTCGGTAGATAAATTCAGATTAGAAAGCGCAAAACGAAATACCCCTTGGGTATTGGTAGCTGCAATTATGTAATTGTCGTTAAGTTCTAAATCAAAAATAGTCAAATCGGTTAAACCAATATTGATTACTGTCCAATTATTGCCATTATCTGTTGAGTAAAAAACACCTGCTCCAAAAGAACCAGCAACAATTAACTGTGAGTTGCTAGCAAATCCCCTATAAGAACCAGGTGCAAGCCCTCCTCCTAATAATGTCCAATTTGCGCCAAAATCTGTAGAGCGATAAACGCCTGTTCCAATTTGACCACCAGCGAAAAGTATGTTTCCTTTGCTTTCAATGGCTCTAAAATTTGTAGAAGCACCTAAGCCATTATTAATTGGAATCCAGTTGGCTCCCCAATCAATACTTTTATAGATACCTGCGCCATTAGTGCCAACAAATAATGTATCATTTATTGCTGTAATGCATCTTACATCTGTTGTTGATAATCCTGCAGAATTCCAATTGTCTCCTTGGTCGGTTGACATAAAAACACCTGTAGGACCAACATAAAATAATCGTGAACCTACATTAAGTATTCCGCTTCCTAATAAATTGGTTAATCCAACACTTTTAGAAACCCAAGTTGTCCCATTATCAGCGCTTCTAAAAGCACCCTGACTTGTGCAAGTATATACATAATTGTTATCCTTTGTAAAACCTCTTGTAGGGCCAACATTGTCATTTCCGGTATTTGATAATGAGTAATTTGCTGCACTATCAGTGGAAAGGTAAGCTCCAGTTTGCCCACCTGCAAAATTATAATTACCATTTGTTAATAATGACTGCATATTTAATCCAGCCGTTCCTGCAGATTGTTGCCATTGGCCATAAGAGGAAAAACTGATGCAACAAAATAGAATACTTTGCAATGTTATTTTCTTCATGATTAATTTTTATGATACCACCACGAATTTAATGGCAAATGAGATGTGGATTTAATGTCATAAATCGGATACTTTATCTTAGCACAGAAAGAGGTCTCAAAAGAAGAAATCTAACAGATTTGAAGTTTGCTCAATTATTTAAAGATGAAAAAGTCTTTTGAAAAAGGCCATGAATATGTATGTAAGAGTACATAGCCATCCAAGCAGTGGCAGTACAAAAGAATTAACAGCTGAATTATTAAATAAAACTTATACTATCAAACAACAACTTGAAGCTATGACGATAGTTATGAATATTTGTAAAACTCAATTTTTTGAAGAAAATATCAATCGATTTTTTCTGCACGAAAACCTACGCCTGCACTCTTTTCAAACTTAGGTGCTCCAATTACTCCATCCAAGTGTCTCCATGGATGGGGCAATGTGTCGTTGTCCCCTAACAGCAGGAATTGCTTAAATACACCTGTGTCACCCATTACTTCATCGCAAGGCATACCAAAAACATTGATCTGGTAATTGCCTTTCGGAAATTGAACACCAACTATAACTTCGTCAGTCAAGACTTCAATATTCCCACAAGGCGGAGTCTGAGGCCCTCCATCTTTATTGCAGCTTGACACAATTAACAATACTACCCCTAACATGAGCAATGATTTCATCAATTTAGTTTTCATGATTGATTATTTTATGTTGATAAATAGATAAAAAATAAAAATACCTTTAATATTTGCCATGTTCAATTTAAATCGGGGAAAGCTAAAAATGTATCGGGGTATCCTATTTTTTTGAGGAAATAATCTTTTGAACTTCTTTTGTATAGTTTGTTCCAAGTGGTATAGCAGTCTCTCCCAAGTAAATAGTTTTGTTTCTTATCGAAGAAATAGTTGATAATGACACAGCAAATGACCTGTGAACTCTAATGAAATCGTTGTTAGGTAATTTTTCCAAAATTTTTTTCATACTCATTAGTGTAAGTATAGTTTTACCATCTGTAGTGTGAATTTTAATATAGTCATCCATAGTTTCTAAAAAACGTATTTCACTAAACAGGATTTTTATAAGTGCATATTCTGATCGAACGTATAAACAGTTTTGAATTTTAGATCTAGCATTTGCTAAAAATTCAAAAAAATCATTTGCCTTTTTACAGGCAATTTTAAAGCGATCTAATTCGATTGGTTTTAATAAATAATCGATAGCATTTACTTCGAAACCTTCAACGGCATATTTACTGTATGCAGTGGTGAAGATTACTATTACATCTTGATTTATAGATTTTAATAATTCAAATCCATTTTTATCTGGCATTTCAATATCTAGAAAAATCAAATCTACAGGAAACTTGTTAAGGTATTTTTGAGCTAGAGATACTCGATTAAATGTATGTGAAAGATTGATGTAAGGAACTTCTCTACATAGTTCTTTGATAACTTCTAAAGCCATTGGCTCATCATCTAATGCAATACAGTTTAACATATTTTATGAATCTTTAAATTTACTTCAAAAGTCTTTTGTTTATTTTGAATCTCTAATGAATAGTTATTTCCAAAAATTAAATTCAAACGTCTTTTTACATTTTTTAATCCCATTTCATGTGATGTTGGAACCGCATTTTGATTAACCTTGTCATTTTTTATATATACCGAAATTGCGTTTTCTTCAACAATAAGTGCAATTTTAATTTCTGTTTGCACCTCATTACTGACGCCATATTTAAAGGAATTTTCAATGAAATTAATAAACAAAAGAGGAGGAATTTGCTGAGAATCAATTTGACCTTCAACGGTGAAATTTACAATTGTAGTTTCTGTTAAACGAATTTTTTGCAGTTCAATATAGTTTTTCAAATAATTAATTTCATTTTCCAAAGGAACTTTTTCAGCAGATATTTCTAATAATGAATAGCGCATCATAGAGGATAGTTTAGATATGTAATCTGCAGTTTTGTCAGATTTTGTTAATGCAAGACCATAGATTCCATTTAGGGTATTAAATAAAAAATGAGGATTTATTTGTGCTTTAAGATTTGTCAACTCTGTTAATATTTGTTCTACCTCAATTTGCTTCATTTTCTGATAAAAGCGCATTGAAAAAGCAACAATAAAAATAAAAATAAATCGCCAAATATAGTTTGGTAATAAATGAGGATGGCTGTGACTCAGATTATAACTATTAATAAAATATGAAAAAAGTAAAAATCGAGTAAAGACAATACAAATTGTAACAAAAATGATAGAGAAAAGCAGGAAAAGCAGGTACTTATTTTTAAATAAATAGTTGGGTATTGCAATATAATAATTGAAATAATAGAAGCCAATTGTTGCGATTCCACTGCATAAGTAAACAATTAGTTTAATATGGTCATTTTTTAGCAAAGATGCAGTCTTTTCAATCGCAACTATTGGGAATAGCAATAGAATTGACCAAACTAGTAAATGAATTAAAAAAAAGAATGCTTTATTTTTTAACATTTATCTAAAGTATTATTTTACAATTCAGTTAAATTATTAATATCCTAATTATTTCATTATAGATTTAAATAATCGATGGAGTAGTGATTCTAAGTGATTTGCTACAGTCTTAGCTAAACACGTTTCCAATGCCTTGCATTATAGACTTAAGACATTGATTTTAATATATTTAACAATATTAGTTTTTTTTATTGCATTAATTGGGATTATCACTGTGTGCAACGCCCAGTTGTTTTTGAAGCCTATTCAGTTTTTCGCGTTTCCAGGTACTGCTCAAAAACCGTAATAACGAATTTTTAAAAACGTTAGTGCAGAATATGCAGCGCATATATCTTTAAAATTTATTATCGATAAGTCCAAAGTTGTCAAGAAGGTTCCGTTCAACAAATCCGAATCCGATAGTCCGATAGTTATCGAATTATCGGATTCATTGTTTGTGTTACGCACGCAACGAAGCTCTAGCTGTTATGAATCATGCTTTTAGAAGAAAAATCAATTGCGCGTATAATTAAGTTATCGTTCGACTTAAGGCTGTAATTGAATATTCCTTACAAATGGTAAAGAATTTATATTGAAAAAGTCAGCTCAGAATTTATGCCATCATTATCCCGATAAATCTCGATTCCGGTATAATCATCAGAGCCTAGACTTCCTTGAAAAGCTGCCTGCATTTCAAGATCTCCTTCACCGTTAACCATATTCATAAGTTTAACAAAGCTGTCAGTAGGATCCGGTATTAAAATGCCAAATTTAATTATTCCCTGAGCAGATAAATAACAGCTTATTTCCAGATAATCCGGTTCAGATGCTGCAATCAGATCTAAAATTGGAGTGGGGAGAGGATCTAAATTTAATTTAGCACATAAATTATAGTATAATTCAAGATTTTCGACGATGCTTTCACCCGGTAATTCAAAGTTAATGTAGCTATAGGTATCTGCCGCTATTGATCTGCCATATTTCACAAATGCTTCAACTCCGATTTCGGATAGCCAATTTTTTAAGGTATTTCTTTGAGTACTTTCAGGGATAATTCCCCAGACTTTATCCAAAGGAAAAATTCCGTTATAAATTTCCCATCCCGTGTTTTGCTTTTCATTGCCAATATTCATCCAAGTAATTAAATCTCCTTTAAAAGCTGTTGTAACTTTCTTGAGTAGTTCTGTTTCAATAGGTTTGAATTCAGCAAATTGCATAAATTCTATATACCTTTCCATATTTATTTTTGTTTCAGTATCGACTCTCCAAGTGGTTTCTGAAATATCACTACAAACAGATACGGAAAGTTGATAATCATCATCCGGTAGTAACATTTGGCCAATCCACTCAGTCATTAGTTCTTCTTTTTCAGGACTAATATTTTTTAATGATGCCAGTGAATATCTTAATCTTAATATGTGTTCCATTTTTATATTTTATTCTGCTTTATTAAGTTTATTTGCTGTTTCGATTTCAGTTTGTATGCCTTTCCATTCTGTGTAAAGATCACTAATTGATTTATTTAAATCAAGGTTTTTTGTACTTTCCTGATTTAAAGGAGCAGTTGCCGGAATAGCATAACCACTTTTATACTTTTCAGTTATTAGATCAGTTAAGAAGGATTTATCGTCAATAATTGTTATGAAAGATTCATACTCTACAGCACAATTTTTCAATGTCAGCGCTTTATTCTTCAAGCATAGGTCATTGAATAATTCCCAATGCTCCAGATCAGGGTATGATTCTTCAATGTAATCTTTAAAATCAATTACAGGTCGTTCGATAGGAATGATTTCTCTTAGACTAAACATACGTTCCAAACTTAGCTCACCAACATTGGCAAGGGTTATATTTCCTGGTTCTGTAGGGGGGATTTTGGTGACATTATCTGATAATTCCTTTTTTAATTTTTCTAAAACAAAATTAACATTTTCAATAACCTTAGTCCTCCAGATTTGCAAATCTTCATTGTTTACTAAATCTAAGCCTTTAAAATTAACAATCTTGTCGATGGCATAATTTGCTAATTTTTCTGCCAATTGGTCGATAGGTAAATTAATAAAACTTGATAGAGCAGTTAGACGCTTAACAAACTCGGTACTTCTGAAATTTTCTAAATAAATTTCTACCGATTCAGGACTTTCGTTTAATTGCTCGTTCGAATTTATCTTGTTTTCAAGGTAATTTTTGGATTTCTCAGATAATCCAGAATCAGCCAAGTTATGTACTATAATTTGATAAAGTGCATTTGTTCCAACTGTAGAAACACTACTGATAACTGTATCAATTGTGCTAGGTTTAGTATAATCAATAATGTTTTCTACGAACTTATTTTTATCAATTTCAAAAACCTCAGGACTTTTCTTTATAGCTGCACCTAAATTCTTTAAATCATTTAAACTAAATTCTTCGCCCTCTCCCGTCATTTCATTTTGCAAAAAAGAAACTATATCAAGACCATCCAATGCATAGTCTAAACCTAAAAAAAATAATTTTTTTAACTGAGTTTTAGCGATATCAAGAATTATTTCGGCTGTACTATTATCATAGTTGTTACCGCTCAAAATCTTATCGACTGAATTATTTACAGTAGTTGTAAATAAACCTGAAGCACTTGCTATGGCTAATTTTAAAAATATTGCGGATGGTGCAGCTCCAATACCTGCTGTGGCGGCGGTAATAATAGCAGTTACAAGTATTTTCGCGATTGTTTTAACCCTTTCGTCATACAGATTTTTTGTTTCCTGAAATTTAGTAACGGCCTCAGCTAATTCAAGTCTGCTTTCTTCTAATTTTCTGGCAAATTTCTGCTCCTCTTCGATTCTTTGTTCAGGGGTTAGTTTAGATATGCTTTTAATAGTTTCTCTGCCTTTCCAACCGGTTTTTAAATGTTTGGCAGCAGCTAAATCTCTTTGCAACATTCTAGAACTTAAACTTGACCATTGCACGCCAGTTTCTGCACTGACTTCTGATTCTAACGTAGATATACTACTTAACGAAGCGCCAATAATTGCTAAATCAGATTCGGGTATGCCAAGTGCAGTTGACAATGTGGCTATTTTAGCCTTATCCTTTACAGCCACACTAAATTTTAATCTTAAAACTTTTTTAAATTCAATTAATGTTTTATTCTTGGCAATATCATCTAAATCATCGATTATATCAGATTTAATATCGAACCTTAATATTGAATTGTTTACTTTTTCTAATTTGTTTTCTAAGGTCCTTAGTGCTTTATATTCATCTAATGACTTATTTGGTTTGTTTGATAAAGTATTGTGCTCTTGAATAATGACTTTTTTTGATTCTATATTATTTCTTAAAGCTTCAATGTCAAACCATTCCTGCATCAAAGTTTTGATATCAATATCATCAATAATCATGGTTAAATCCCCAGTATTTACATCCCTTTTTCTTTTTAACAGGGAATCATTTTGTGCATGTTGTAAAATCTCTTTGGGTGTAAATTTATTCTTTTTGAAAATCAACTTTATTTTTTTTCCCGAATCTCCTAAATCAAAAGATGAAGGGTTGTCAATATCGTTAAATAAGTGAGGACTCACTTCTTTTATTAAATCTTTTACATCATCAGGATTTACCCCTGTTAAAGACATTTGATATGCTATACTGACCAATTTTTTATCAGAACTGCCAATAAATCCTTTTTTATATTCATTAACCAATTTAGAAGCCCAATAGCCGGGTGTTTCTCTCTGATTGATTTCTTCTTTTTTAATAGCAGCTATTTGCTCGGCACTTACAATTTTAGTACGTGATATCCTTTTAGCACCAGAGCTGTATGTTTTTGGACTTTTCGAATTATCAGTATTCTCAACAAAAGGGATGTCAAAATTTTCCGTCAAAGTCTTTAGTTCAGCTAACAGATTGTATCTATTTCTAGCCTCTTCGGAATCTATATTATCAACGACCAATTTTTCTGCAGCTTCCATCTCTTCAGCCGATGGAGGTAATCCCAATTTAGTTATCGCCGTTTTCCATTTTTCTTTATCTTCATTAGTTTTAAATTTTCCATCCAGTGCAATTTTTTTAATGGATTTTAAAAGAGCCAGGTCATTTCTTATTCCTTTAATCTCAATAGAGTCGGCAGGTATTTTATCAATTACATTCATAAAATCATCAGCAGCACCAATTCCGGTTAATGATGTTGTAATTTCTTTGACTTTAAAATAATGTTCACCTTTCAAGCCATTTGAATAGATTATTTCAAGAATTTCACCAGCTTTATCTTCATGTACGGATGCTTTTGTCATTACTCCATCTAAAGCCATGATAGCTTTTTCCAATATTTGAGCCTTTTTTTCTTTGCTAGTACTTTCATTATTGAATTCATTAAGTTCGTCTTCTGAACAGAATTTTTTAATGACAGCATTTTGAGGAGATTCGGAAGCATTATTAAATAATGCCGTTTTGAATTTTTCTCCAACAACTTTATCTCTTCTCCATTTGTTGAAAGCGGATTTTTTTTCTTGTTTTGCGGCAATTTGCATCATTTCCTCTACAGCAGGACTTGAATTTGTGGTATTGTCAGAAAAAGTACTGATGATACTTTTAAAGAAAGCTTCATCACTATCGCTGATACCTAATATTAACCCATTCTTACTTTTTAGTAAATTACAGAAACCTGAATTTGGATTTAGGATTATATCCCGATCATCTTTTGTTGAGGTTTTAACCCAGGTTTTTAAATCTGCAACAAACTTCTTTTTGTCAAATTTATTCCAGCTATCGTGTTTTTCAAAAGTACTGCAGAGATAATAATCTGCAGGTGATTTATAGCTGTATGAAAGTTTATTATTCTTTTTTATTGCTTCCAATTCCCTAGTTGTCTCTGTGTTATCTCTTGAAGACTTTTGTAAAGAAATAGATTTTATAACATTTAAAAGTTTCGAATCCGATTGAATTGTTCTTGCAATAGCACCCTCGAAGGTATTTGATTGTTTTGCAGTTTTGGGGTCTAATAAGAGATTGATTTGGGATTCAGTTAATGATTTTTTAACGATTTCAATAGCATCTTTATCCTCATTAGTGGAGAACCAGGTATTACCCAAAAGACCCAATGAACAAGCAATAGAACTATATGGATTTTCTTTATTAGTTAATAGATCCATTAAATATTTGGTGCGTAATGATTGAGCGCCGAAAACTCGTACCAAATCAGAAATTAAAAAACTTTTGTTGGAGAATAACTGGACGCTGGCCAATTCGTATTTTTGTGTAAGTTGGCGCTCGTTATTATCAACCAACCATTTTGCAATTGCCCCGAAATTAGTGTCATTATTTGATGCTTTTCCTTGCTGCAGCAGTCTGGCCAGTTCTATAGATCTTTGATCAATGCTGGCTTCAGCAACTTTTTTTACTATTTCAGTTGCCCTGGATGTGCCAGCCGGCTCATTAGAAATTGAGCTGCTATCAGACAAAGGCATTTGGACAGGCTCAATACCTTTATTGATTGCAGCGCTATTGGTTTGTTCAGAAGTTAGAACTTTAATGTTTTTTCTAAGACTTTCAAGCGCACTGAATTTTGCTATGTCATCCTTTTTTCTTTTGTTTTCAGGGTGTTTCCCTTCCCATTCAATGATTAGCTGCTCAATTTGTTTCAGACAGGATTTTTTAGCGTTTTTATCTTTTAAAGTATGATAATTTGCAAGTACATCCAATATTTTATCATAGGTAGATTTGCTAAATCCCCAAGAGGTGCCACCAGCAGTTTTTTTCAAATCTTCAACACTTATAATTGAGAAACTTTCCTCGTCTAATTTTTCTTCTTTTAACTTTTCATAATTAGTTTCTTCTTGATCAGACCTGCCAAGCTCACGCAGTATTTTTTGGTAAGTTTGAAGCAAATCATTATTCAAGGCTTTATCTGCTGGACTGTAGGTTTCAAATTTTGCTAAAAAAGCTTCCGTAAAATTTAAAATCTGAGACCTGATTTGTTCTTTTTTTAATTGGTTTCTGTTCAGTTGCCCCGATGTGTAAGCATTGTATGCCTCAATTACTTTGGTGTTTATCTGAAGCCTGCCAACTGAGCTGGGATTATTTTCAATTTTTTTTACAAATCCTTCACCGTCTACATCTTCTCCATCGTCATCGTCTTCAATTAAACTTTCTTTTGAGAATCCAATTTTGATATTATCCGGCAAAAGCCATTTTTCGCAAAGTTTTTTGATTATTTTAGGTTTTGCATTTCCCTTTTCTATATTTAGCTCAAGTAACTTACCCTCAGGGCTTTCGGTTAATATACACGTTCCTATAATATGATGTTTTTTATCCGTCTTGATATCCTCACGAAATTTATTTTTATAATCGCCCTGAGCTTTTCCAATAATGATTAATGGAAAATCTTTACCGGCTTTATCTGTAAAACTGTGTTTCAATGAAAGATAGAATGCTGCACCATTTTCAATATCATCACCCTCCTCCAGTAAACTAAGGTCACCTTGAACTCTATCTAATTTTACTAAATCTTTTTCTAGTATTTTTTTATATTCCTTATAATTGAACTTTTCTTTAATGTTACCAAAAAATTTGGCAAAATCATGTTTAATTTTCATTTGGTATTGGATTTAGTGTATTGTAAAATTAAGTAAATTTAAATAAAAGATAATTATTACAACTGTTACTTCCAATAATTTCGTAAAAAAATCGGAGTAATAAACATTTTTATAGGTAAATAAGGCATATTCCAAATGTTAAATTCATAGTTGTTTGCGCTATTTGCTAAAGACAGAACGGCTAACATTAGACTAGCTCCTACGTAGATTTCTCAATAAAAAGTTCTAAGATAATCCTCTTCATTTTTCAAAAGCGAAATCCTGCGCTTTTCTGTCATTTTGGAAATACCACGCCCCCGGAATTATGCTTTTACATAGCGCCTGCATTACTCATCAACGCAATGTTCGTCTTAGCAATGCTTGAAAACACGTTTAGGGTAGCATTGTTTACTGCACAACTTTCTTTTAAAAAAAATTACGCTTTTACATAGCTTCTGCAAAATCCAATCTGATCAAATTTTTTAATATTAGTACAACTTGGCTTTCCCAAAATTCATTTTTGTGACAAAATCAAAAACAACTATATTGCAAGAGGGGCATTTTGCATAAAAAGGAAATTTAGAAATTGGTTAGCCTTTTCATAAATATTTTGGAATGTATAGATCTTTTCCTTCTCGTTGTATCGCCAAATAAGAGCTTGACTTTCGGGGTAGCATTTTACATTCATTTCGTAGAATACTTCCTGCACCCAATTAAAGTATTCGGGTTTTGTAAGTTTTAGTTTGTTCAGGTCATGAGTATCTTCATTAGCTACCGACTTCCTTACCTGCGTGAATAAATCATGCATGTTCATCTTATAGTATTTTTTTAGCTTTCCGCTAACGTTTCGCAGCTTTGCGAAGGCTGGGATTAGAAGTACGAATGTTTAAATTTAGCACAATGTTCATTAGAATTCCAAATGTTCAATTTAGCACTGAAGCCCAGCTTTTGCAAAACCCCTGTTAGCGGTTCGGGCTTCTGACTGTCTGTTTATATCATTTCTTAGTTCCAATTGTTTCGTTTTTTTGTTTCAGTTATGTGAGCTAAATGATGATTACAATGCCAAGCATATACACCAATGTTTTCATCAACTCTGAAAGTTTTACCGTGTTCAGGATGAATAAAAATTCTTTCTAATTGGTCGTCTGTTAGATTGTTAAGTAAAACCGTCCACCTTTCGTGGATGCCTTCTATCATCTTTAATGATGGTTCGATAGGCATACTTTTGCTATCAAGAAGTTCTGCCCAACGTTCTTCAAAATATGGTTTTATAGTTGGCTTGTCTTCGGTTAATGCAAGTTTGAAACGAGTTAAACTGTTCATATGACTATCTGCACAATGATGAACTACTTGTCTGATTGTCCAACCATTAGGTCTATATTGTGTGTCGAGTTGCTCGTCTGTCAAGTTTACGACTTCGTTTAATAGTCTCTTTGGGAATGTTGAAATATCAGAAATCCATTTGGTTAAAATGTCTTTCGTCATTGTTGTTGGTTTTTCAAACTTACCAATCGGGAATTTTAATTTTTCTATTTCCATTTTTAACATTTCGATGATTTCGTGGTGTGTCGTTTTAGCCTGACCGCTAACGGTTTGCAGCTACAAGAAGTTGGCGATTTCGAAGCACAAAATTGTCTGTCACCACTGAACGTGATACGAAACACAAAGCTTCATTTAACCACTGAACCGCCAATTTCTTGTAGGTGCTGTTATAC
>JBIPOO010000271.1:0-5161 GCA_044379045.1 Saprospira sp. | reverse complement strand
GACGGGTTTAAAATTTGGGTTGTGAATGGTCTCCCAAAGACCTAATAGTTCAATGGTATTTCGGTTTCGCATCCAATTTTTATATTAGTTCATCATCAACTGGTAGAAATTATCGAACCTGAAAGCTTAATAATTCATCTTAGAAAAAATTAAAAAGAAATGGAAAATAAATGAGGGCTGAGGTGATGATTGGTCTTGGTTGAAATTTATGTTTGTGTATCTTTTAGCCTTTTTATTATCATTAAACCATTTAAATTTATTTTATATTTTACAATTAGTTAGTATTTTGCAAAATAAAATAAAAAAATATGAGAATTCATCTTAAAACAACACCCAATAAAATAACAGTTCCTTTTAATTATCAACAAAATATGGTTGGTGCTATTTATAAATGGTTGGGAAGCGATCATGAACTGCATGATAGTCTATCACTTTTTTCTTTTTCATGGCTAAAAGACGGAGTATTACAAGAAAAGGGTTTCAATTTTCACAAAGGCTCATCTTTTTTCTTTAGCTGTTATGATCCTGAAGTCTTAAAAAGAATTTTAAATGGAATTCAAATGGATTCAGAACTTGCCTTTGGTCTTTCTATTTCCGAAATTACTATTGAAAAGGATAAGGTTTTTTACGATTCAAGTTTTAGATTTTTATTGGGAAGTCCTGTCTTAATAAAACGGAACTTAGGTACTAATAACACAAAGCATTTTACTTTTGAAGATGAAGAATCACCGGTACTTTTAAAAGAAACCCTTGAACGTAAAATGGAAAAAGCAGGTATCATAGATGAAACCTTATCTATTCGCTTTGACAGGGATTACCCTTTAGCCAAAACTAAAATAGTTAATTATAAAGGAGTAAAAAATAAAGCAAGCATGTGCCCAGTTATTGTTGAAGCTCAACCCGAAACTTTAACTTTTGTCTGGAATGTAGGCTTAGGAAACTCTACAGGTATTGGATTTGGTTCACTGCTGTAAGGCAATAAAATAATTCAAATGAAGTATCATATCGTAAAATATAGCGGTCAATTTGGTTTTATCAAACCATGGACTGCAGTGAGAGATAGCGAAACTTTTTCGCAACAGTTTTTAACACCATCTATCGTTGAAGGAATAGAAAAGAAATTATTTCCTGAGTTGTTAAGTGTGAGTGGCATTAAAAAAATTAAAGGCCACAGACTTTCTTTCAGTCAGGTATCAGGGCAACAAGAACAGATACAAACAAGGGGATGGAACTCTACTAAAAAAGGCAAACAAATCTTATTTGAAAGGCCAAATGGAATTTTAATAAGAGGAGTGTTACTAAATCCAATTTTACACCTGGCATTTGAATCAAAAAATGATGCTGAAATAGCTTTTAAACAGCATATCTGCCTATCAAGAAATGAAGACATTCTTTTTCCATCTGAGATAATAGAAGCTGATATCAATAGATTTGAAACCGATGAAAGCATTTTTAATGGTTTTGAATTGGTCTTTGAAAAAACCGAAAAATCATTTTTAGTTGGGTACAACAGACTTTCATCTGAAAAAATGTATGGATGGATTCGAATAGTTGGAAATCCAATAAATCAATTTTGAAATGAACAAATTGCTAGCTAAGTCGAGTCCCGAATGGACAAGTCTTGAAGACCATCTCTCTCAGGTGGCGATTACTGCAAAATACTTTGCGGCTCACCTGGGTTTAGATGAAAATTTGGCTTACAAAGGAGCAATTTTGCACGATTTGGGAAAAGCTCATCATGAATTTCAGAAACGAATTACTGAAAATTATAAACCTGTTAATGTATTTAGGCATGAAATAGCTTCCCTCTTTTTTATTTCATTGTTTCCTGAAAATGAGCATCCCGAACTTATTGAAATGGTAGTAGGACATCATAAGTCGGTTAAAAATGATGTTGGTGAAAAAGGATTGCTTGATCTTGATGATAAGTATGAATATGAAGAATATCATCTTGGAAATTGGGAAGAATGGAGTCCTAGCGTGATAGAAATTTTAAAAAAATTTGAAATAGAAGCAGTTCAAATTTCTAGAGAACAAGCTTTCGATAATTTGGATTATGTAGTAAGGTATTGTAAAAAACATGCAAAGCTGAAAGGTTATTCAGTGTGGAGAGGTCTACTCATGGGGGCAGATCACTTTGCTTCGGCCTTAATTTTTTCAACAGAAAAAGCCTTAGCCAATTGTTTTAAGACAGCAAATCTTAAATTTTTTGACAGGAAACATCCACTTTTTCCTCTCTCTATGATTGATGCCTCATCAAATAAAAGTCATAGTATGATAGTGGCCTGTACAGGTGCAGGTAAAACAGATTACCTCTTTAGAAGATGCAAAGGGCGTGTTTTCTATACTTTACCATTCCAAGCTTCTATCAATGCGATGTTTAAAAGAGTAGCTAAAGATTTGGAAAAAGATAATCCTGGACTTGATATCAGAGTTCTACATGCCTCATCATCTGTTATAAAACGAAAAGAAAACGAAGAGGAAGAAGTGCTTCAATCCTTATTCGGTTCAGCAGTGAAAATATTAACACCTCATCAATTGGCATCTCTGGCATTTGGTCTGAAAGGTTATGAATCACTGATTCTTGACTTAAAAGGTTCTGACATCATTTTGGATGAAATTCACACGTACACCGGAATATCGCAGGCAATTGTCATAAAACTTGTTGAAATTTTAAAATTTATAGGTTGTCGAATTCATATTGGAACTGCAACTATGCCCTCAATCCTTTATAATAAAATACGTAATATTTTAGGCGATGACGTACTCGAAGTTTCTTTGCCCGAAGAGGAACTGGATAAGTTTGATAGGCATAAGGTTTTCAAGATTAACTCATTTGAAGAGACCCTGCCAATAATTGATTCGTACATAAAACTTGGTCAAAAGGTTCTTGTGGTAATGAACAAGGTAGCAAATGCTCAAAAGGTTTATTATGATTTATGTTCAATTTATCCTGATATTCCAATGTTGCTGCTGCATAGTCGTTTCAAAAGAGGCGATAGAAACGAAAAAGAAAAACAGCTTCTTGGTTTGGAAGATGGATACCTGAATCAGTTTAACGCTTCGAATGATGCCTGCATAGTTGTTTCTACTCAAATTGTTGAGGTAAGTCTCGACATCAGCTTTGATGTAATGGTAACTGAGTGTGCACATCTTGATGCCCTTGCGCAAAGATTTGGCAGAGTGAACAGAAAGCGAAATCTTGATACAATTGGTAATACCAAAAATATATATGTGATTGCTCCGCCCGAAGATAAAAAAACTGCCTTGCCTTACGATGTTGATGTGTTGAAAAGAACTTTTGCAGTTTTGCCTGATGCAGAAATATTTAGAGAAAGAGAATTGCAAACAAAAATTGATATTGTATTCCCGGAAATCGATTTTATGAACATCGAGGAACATGCTGTTTTCAAATCAGATGGTTCTATGTCAATAAATAAACTTACAAACCGTAGCAAGTCAATTTTATTCGATTTGCTAGATATTGACTCTGTTTCCTGTATTTGCGAATCGGATCTTAAGGAATATGAAAGCTCGGGATTTGAAAAACGACTCGAGTTAGAAATACCAATAAGATATATTACCGTAAGCAAAATGAATCAATCTGAAAAAGGTAATAAGCCTTTTATCATACCAAACAAAGCTTACTCTCAAGAACTTGGTCTGATTTCGTCTTTGATAAAAGTAGAAAACTTTGAATTTAAGTATCAAATATTATGATAACATCTATAGTTGGAAAAACATTTCTGGATGCTTTCAATGCCAGAAATAATAAACAGTATTCTGCCAAAGATTTTTTTGAACGTGAATATTTTGAGTTGTTTTACAATAGCCCAAAATATTTGCAATGGGTTACAAATTCACCATTTGTTCAAATGAAAAGTGGTCAGAAAGTAGAGAAATTAACTGCCGATGAAAGGTTGGAAAAATTGGCTGCGCTGAACGAAAAAATTACAAAAGAAAGTCCCGATGCAAGTTTTGCCCTTGGCTTTCCGGCTTCAGAATCAAAAGAATTTGCCAGTACTTCGGGCTCGGTTAGTGATATTTCTATTCCAAGCAATGAAGAAGAAATTTATCTTTCTTGGATAGGCAGTAGTCTTGGTATTGGCGTAGCAGGGGGGTATACAATTTTGTTCGATGATGCGGAGATTACACTACAAACCTACGAGGGGTGGAAGGTTTACAGAAAATATCTTAATGATCCAACACTGGAGAAATTGAGAGGAAATCAAATTGGCACCTGGAATGGGCAGTGGTTGAGGTATTCACTTAGCGACGATTATGACGAATATTTCGATTTTAGTGCTTTGACTGATGAAAAAATTTTTACGGATGAGGGCACTGAAGTAAATACGGTAAATTGGTCGAGATTGTTTTTTTCGCTCTCGCAACTTTATCCCGACAAAGAAATAATGTCTTATATCTATAGTTTTGGACAAATGAACAAAACCATAGGTTTTATTCCCTTTCATTTAAAATCGGGAACAAAAATTAAACAAATTTATAAAAAACTCACTGCCAATGACGCTTTTGTTGCAAGCGAAGATTTTGAGAGTTTATTCGGTATGCACATTAAAAGAGCCTGCGAAACCGGAAGTATTGGATTACAGACCTTAAGGCCTGATGCTTTATTGAAATATATGAATGAATCAAAGAACTTATCATTCAAAAATGAATCTGACAAAGTAAATTATTACGTATTTAAAACCTGGTTAATTGCTATGTTATCTAAAAACAAAGAAGAAGTAAAAGATTATACGCTCAAATTGGCCGAGACCATACTGAGGTATAGAAATTCGGGTACCAAAAATGACCGAAAAAATCTGGTGGATAATCTATTCGAAAGTAAATCGAAAAAAGGATTTATCGATCACCTTACCACAATGGTTAAAGATTTGGAAGCTATTGATTTGTTAACCATTAAAAATCTGAAAGATGAAATTCATCTGATGACCAATGAAGAATTTGGTTATTTCGCTACCCTGTTGAAATTTGACTATGCATTTCTCGAAAAACAATCTTAACCTTTAAAACTAATAACAATGAGTACAATTTATATCAGAACCCTGAAAAGAGCAGAACATACGGTTTTTTGTGTAGCCGATGGTCAAAAATATTACTACGATACACAGTTTGGCAGAAGAATTCCATTCTCGAGCGG